>DATMXP010000028.1 GCA_035561515.1 Terriglobales bacterium
TGAAGGCCGCGGACGATTGGAAGTGGAGCAGCTTCCGCCATTACGCGTTTCGACAAGTGGGAGTGGTGGAGATTGAATCGGAGTGGGCAGCGAGGGATCGGGAATCGTCCGGCGCGCAGAGAATCTTCTTGCGGCCTCCGCTGTAGGACGCCACAATCCTGACGGTTTCGAACTTTCGTGATACCCGGGTTAGCGTCCAACTGCCGGACGCGAACCCGGGGCACCCAAACATTGAGGCAATTGAGGGACCCGGGCCACCAGCCTGCCCTAATGGAGTTCGAGAATGAAAACACTTTTACTGCTTGTCCTCTCATTGTCTCTTGTATTTTCGATTGCTTACGCGCACCCTGGAAAATCGCCATCGTGCGAAATGGTTGCCGCTGCTCTCTCGGAAGTTGAAACCTTCAAACCCGGTATCACGCGAGCAGAAATCGAGGGATTCTTCGAACTCGATGGCGGTATCTCAAGTCCACAGCAAGCTACGTACGTATATAAAGAGTGTCAGTACTTGAAGATAGATGTCGAATTTCGCCTCGTGAACAAAAACAACAAAGTCGAGTTTAGTCCCACCGATGTCCTAGTGCGCTCATCGAAGCTCTATGTCTCGCATCCAGTAAAGGATTAACAGCCTTGTTGAGGTGCTGATGGCGGGTGGCGCAGACAAACGCGTCCGACACCCTCACCTCAACCCCCAAAAGAACTCCGCCACATCCCCTGCTAACGCCACCGGTTCCTCCGCTGGCGCGAAGTGTCCGCCGCGTGGAAACACCGTCCAGCGCTGGACGTTATACAGACGCTCCAGCAGCGACCGCGGAGGCTCGCCCTCCGGGACCTTCTCGTGCGCGAACACACCGAAGGCCGTTGGCGACCCCACGTACGTCGGCTCCACCGGGTGTCGCCGATTGTCCCAGTAGTCGCGCATCGACGACGTAATCGTTTGCGTTACCCAGTAAAGCGTGAGCGTGGCGCAGAGGAAGTCGTCCGACGGCGTAACGTCGCTCCACGAATGCCACTTCTCGCCCACGTAGGCCGCCAGCCCCGCCGGTGAATCGTTCAGTCCATAGCCCACCGTCTGCGGCTTCGTCGACTGGATTGCGCTGTACCCCCGCTCCGTCGCATCCCAGCCCTGCCGCACCGCCAGGTACGCCCGCTCCGACTCCGAAAGGTCCGCGTCATTTACCTCCGGCGTGAGTTCCGGTGTCGTCAGGTGGATCCCGATCACCGACTCCGGATGGTCCAGCGCCAGGAACGTCGACACCCCTGCACCGAAATCACCGCCTCCCGCGCCATAACGGGAATAACCGAGCTCGCTCATCAGCCTGTGCCAGCGCTCCGACACGTACCGGTAGTTGATGCCCACCTCCGCCGGACGAGGCGAGAATCCATATCCGGGCAGCGAGGGCACCACCACGTCGAAGTCCCCCAGCATCGGCAGCACGTCCACGTAATCCAGGAAGCTGCTCGGCCACCCGTGCGTCAGGATGAGCGGCACACCCCGCCCTGACTTCGCGCGCTGATGCACAAAGTGAATGCCCTCCCACCTGAAATGCTCCAGCCGGTTCAGTTTCCGTTCCCACGCGCGCCAGTCGAACTCGTCGGCCCAGTACCGCACCAGGTGCCGCAACCATTCGAGTTCCGTGCCCTGTTCCCAGCCGATGCCCGGTATCTGGTCGGGCCATCTCGTCCGCCGCAACCGCGTGCGCAAATCGTCGAGCACATCGTCCGCAACATGAATCTCAAACCGTTCCACTTTCACTCCCCGGTCACTCCCCGGTGCCGACCAACTTACACGAGAATTTCCCGTTCCGGGAAAAGTTATGTCAATGGGGTCCAAGCCCTTAAAAATTCGTAAGTCGCTGATTTAACGGCAAATATAAATTTCAGAATGGTGGCATGATGCCCCCACCCAAATTGCTATTCTGAAAATGTAGGTGGTTTTCGTTCTTTGTCATTCTGAGTTCTGAGGCAAAGCCGAAGAACCCCTGTACTGGGGTTTTTGGGTTTGTCATTCTGAGTTCTGAGGCGTAGCCGAAGAACCTCTGTACTTGGGTTTTTTGGGTTTGTCATTCTGACCCTGACGCTGAAACGAAGTGAAGCGGAAGGGGAAGAATCCCTCTAGCTGCCGCCGACTCTTCAGGAGGAGAGCTTTTACCGACAACCAACGACTAAGGACTAACGACTGGCTTTTTCTAACTCCTTTGTTTTCATATATGCGTCGTGTAACTCATTTGTTTTCATATACAGATTCTCCATATATGAAAACAAAGGACTTATAAATCCTTTAGAATCATATATGTAGCGCCCAACGCACCTGTAACTGCTTTGTTTTCTTATATAACGGCAAAACAGGGGGGGCCCCCTCCCAAACCTGCCTGACCACTACAGGTTGTGGTCCTCTTGACATCGAAAGAATCCCATCCGCCGAGCCGGAATGATACAAATCTGAACCAGTAACCAGGAGCAGATTGATGCCGACTCGCAGGCAGTTCATCCAAACCGGACTTGCCGCAACCGCCACCGCCGCCACCCTCCCCAGCCTGCACGCGCAGGAAAAAAATGAGAAATCTTCCCTTCCCGCCTCGATCGCCACGCTGAAATCCATGAAGTCTCAGGCGACGCCGATCACCGTCGAGGAACGCCGCGAGCGCATCGCCCGCGCGCGACAGCTCATGGCCGAAAACAAGCTCGACGCGATCGTCATCGCGCCCGGAACATCGCTCATGTACTTCAGCAACATCCGCTGGTGGCCGAGCGAGCGCTTCTTCGCCATGATCCTGCCGGCAAAAGGCAATCCGTTCTACGTCTGTCCCGCATTCGAGGAAGGACGCGCTCGCGAGCAGATTTCGCGCGGACCGCTCGGCGATTCCGCCGACGTTCGCATCTGGCAGGAAGACGAAGATCCTTACGCTCGCCTCGCACAAGGCCTGAAAGATCACGGCATCGCAACTGGTCGAGTCGGAATCGAGGAGACGATGTATTACGTCTTCAGCAGCGGCTTGTCGAAAGCCGCAAGTTCGGCGCAGTTCACCAGCGCAACGCCAGTCACCGCTGGTTGCCGAGGCGTGAAGTCAGCCCACGAACTGGAACTGATGCGCTTCGCGAACAAGGTCACGCTTACCGCGTACGAAGCAGCCTGGAAAGCCTTGCATCCCGGAATGACCAACCGCGACTTCGCCTCGCTGATCGCAAAAGCCCACGATCAGCTCGGCTTCGAAGGCGGAGCGATGGTGCTCGTCGGCGAATATTCGGCCCTTCCGCACGGAACCATTCAGCCACAAACGATCAAGGAGAACGACATCGTCCTGATCGACGGCGGTTGCGAAGCGGAAGGCTACAACTCCGACATCTCGCGCACCTTCGCCATCGGCAAGCCGACGGACAAGATGAAGCGCGTCTTCGACATCGTCCATCGCGCCCAAACCGCTGCCTTCAAAGCAGCCAAAGCAGGAAACACCTGCGGATCTGTCGACGACGCCGCGCGCAAGGTCATCACCGACGCAGGCTTCGGCCCGGACTACAAGTACTTCACGCATCGCCTCGGACACGGAATCGGACTCGATGGTCACGAATGGCCCTATCTTGTCCGCGGGAACAAGACCATGCTGCAACGGAACATGACGTTCAGCGACGAGCCGGGAATTTATATCCGCGGTGAGTTCGGGGTTCGGCTCGAAGACGACCAGGTGATTACCGAAAACGGCGGAGAACTGATGACGCCGCAGTCGCCATCGCTCGAGCAGCCGTTCGCGAGCTAAGGCTTAGCGCTGGAAGGAGTAATGTTTCGGACTCAGTTACTCTTGAGTTACTCCCGTTTCCACAGGATGTTCGCGTACAGTCGCGGATATGGTTTCCGTAACTGTCCTGGCTAGTGGGAGCAAGGGCAACTGCACGGTTGTCTCCAGCTCCCGGACGAAGATCCTCGTCGATGCCGGACTTTCTGCACGCGAAACCTTCCGCCGTCTCGAGATGGTCGGCGACAGCGCCCATTCGCTGTCGGCCATCGTGATCTCCCACGAGCACTGCGATCACGTCGCTGGACTCTGCGTACTCGCGAAGAAACTGCGAATCCCGGTCTATATGACTGGCTTAGCCCATCAGGCTTACGAGCGGGCGGAGCGCGATAAGCAGAACGAAGAAACGGGAAAAGTCCTGGAACGCTGCGAGATCTTCCAAGCAGGACACGGTTTCCATATCGGCGACATCGCCGTGATGCCGTTCACCATCCCGCACGACGCGGCCGATCCGGTAGCGTTCACGTTCAAGGTCGAGGGCGTGAAGGTCGGAGTAGTGACGGACCTTGGCTATATGCCGCACAGCGTGGTGCAACATATGCGCGGGTGCGACATGCTGATGATCGAGTCGAATCACGACCTGGAGATGCTGCGGATTGGGCCTTATCCGTGGTCGGTGAAGCAGCGGGTGATGTCGCGATTGGGGCATCTGTCCAACGATGCGCTCGCGGAATTTTTCCGCAGCGAATATGATGGAGGCGCAGCATTCGTTGTGCTGGCGCACTTGTCCGAGCACAACAATCATCCGGAACTGGCACGCACGGCTGCCGAACACGCGCTGTCCAGCCGGAGAAGCTTGCTGCAGAACCGCCTGGTGCTGGCGTCGCAGGAACATCCGCTGGAGCCGCTCAGGTTTTAGTGCCGCATGAAGACTCAGTGCGTTGATAAAGTCGTCGGCGATATCCTGGCTAGCTGGCGCTACGACATTTCCGGCATTTTTCCAGAAATGCGTGGCGACTACGAAGCCCACTTCGCCGAGTGTGAGCACTGCCAGGCGAAACGGCGGCTTCATCGCACCATCGACTTCACCCTCATCGGACTTGCCACATTGTCCGCGTTTGTTTTCCTCGTGGCGTTCGCGGTCATCCACCAGTTGAAACCACAACACGCTTTTTGGCTGGAGGTTGGGTCGCTGGTGGGATTCTCGCTTTCCGCTTTTATCTGGCTGCTGGTAGCGATTGCCACGCCTGCACCGATCGTGGCAGTGGAAGCGGCGCGTGTTGGCGCACGGCGGGTACACGATCGACTTCCTGAAAAGATTCGCGACCGCATCCCCGAAGAGCTTTGGGTGAAAATCTCCGGACAGTCCTGAAACGTCTGGGGATCCAGCACGGTGGAATCTGCGTCCAATTAACCAGCAATTCATACTGTAAAGTTTCCACATGACCTGCGTCAGCACGGTTGTAACGCTGATTCAGGAAGGCAAGACATTGAAAGCGATCACGACTCTACTGCTTACTTTTGTTTTAGTTACAGGCGCTGCCGCCCAACACGAGCAGCACGACATGTCTCAGCATGGCGACCATAGCCAGCATGAGATGAAGATGGAAACTGCCAAGCCGACGACCGGCGGGATCTTCGAATCGGGCACGGCGTGGGTTCCGGCCTCGACGCCGCATTACATGTGGATGACCCAGAAGGGCGGCTGGAACCTGATGGCCCACGGCAACCTTATCGTGGGCTACAACCAGCAAGGCGGACCGCGAGGTGTGGGCAAGGCCGAGTCCACGAACTGGCTGATGCTGATGGAAGAACACGCGCTGGGCAAAGGCACGATTCAGTTCCGGCAGATGCTTTCGGCGGAGCCGCTGACATCTCCGCATCCGGGATACCCGACGCTGTTCCAGACCGGAGAAACATACAAAGGCAAGCCGCTGGTCGATTACCAGCACCCGCACGACCTGTTCAGCGAGCTGGCGGTGCGATTTACGTATCCCCTTTCGGAACGATTCAGCTGGCTGCTGTACGGCGGATTAGCGGGCGAACCGGCGCTCGGCCCAGTTGGGTTCCCGCACCGGTTGTCGGCGATGGATAATCCCGCGGCTGTCCTCGGACACCACCTGCAGGACTCAACGCACATCACGTACGGACTGGTGACGACGGGCTTCATCTACGGGCCGGTGAAATTGGAAGCTTCGGCCTTCAACGGTCGCGAACCGGACGAGGTCCGCTACAACTTCGACCTGAAGGGTTTCGATTCGTGGTCCACTCGTCTGAGCGTGGCGCCGGGCAAGAACTGGGTGATGCAGTACAGCTACGGGCACCTGGTAAAGCCTGAGGCACTGGAAGAAGGAAACGCCGAACGCCAGACCGCGTCCGTGACCTACAACAAGCCGATCAATCGCGGAAACTGGGCAAACACGCTGGTGTGGGGACGCAATCGCAAAGACCATCACGGTACCGACGCGATTACGAACAGTTACCTATACGAGTCGTCGTTGAACTTCCTGGATAAGAACTATGTCTATGGCCGGACTGAGTTGGTGGATAAGGACGAACTGCATCTCGATCCGCCGCTCGATCACGGATCTTTCCGGATCGGCGCATACACGATCGGCGGCGTGCGGGATATTGTGCAGAACAAGTACGGGCAGATTGGTCTCGGCGCGGACGTGACGTTCTACTCGAAGCCGGCGGTGCTGGATTCGGTGTACGGAAAGAATCCGGTGTCGTTCCACGTCTTCCTGCGGTTCCGGCCGGGGAAGATGAAGCACTGAGCAGTTAAGGCGAGATACGCGAGATGCGTATCTCGCCCTCCCCCACACATTTTCAAGGTTGATTCGAGGACTGATGCCAAGATCGCTCTCAACCGCATGCGCGACGGAAAGGTAGCGCCGGGTTGGCGAGTAAGAGAAGTACGCGATCGACGAAGGGTATCTAGGAACGTTCAGAGGTGGCGCGGCTAGATTTGAAATTCACTTTCGGAAGAACTTCATCGTAATCAGAAATCAAAAGTGATTCCCTGATCCTCACAAAGAGATTCGCAAAGCACGTGGAGAGTCAAATTTCGCCGAATTAGCTGAGCAGGCGCGGAAAGATGAAGCAGTGAGAAGCTACCTACTTCGTTTCACCTCGGTTCAATTCACTTGACCGCCACATCGCAAACGATCCAGCAGCTATCAGCGGACTGGAAAAAACCAACTTTAGATTCTTGAATTCCGAGAAGAAGCTCACGTTCGGAAAGTTCAGGGCGAAAACAGGGGCGTCACCTGAGCCAAAACGGCCACAGTAAAGAAAGTACCCGATCTGTAGGCCGGCCGGTGAAGATTAAGCCCGAGATGTTGAGCCTAGATACGGGTAAGCGCGCCTCCTTATTCCACAAAGAAGACTTTCGATTTGGCGACTTTGCGATTTGGCGGGTTTTCACATGTCCTGTCGCTCTCGCCCGGCCAGTACCAGAGGACGAGCCGCATCTTTCCTTTACCAACCAGCCGAAACGGATACTCGTGAGTCTGTCCTGCTTGTAGCGGTACAGAAGAGCGGCCATTGCCGAGGTCCGAGCCGAGAAGCAAGGTGTGCCAGCCCTTCTCATAAGCTTCCACGTAAACGGGTGTCGGCGTTGACTCGGTCAGTTCGGTCTCAGTTACTGAATAGCGCCCGAAATCTACGCAAAATGAGATATCCTGCCTTCCGACATTCTTGATCGTGACATCAATCCGTTCATGCGCTTTGAACCGTTCTTTCGGGAGGGTGACTCGTACCTGCGACAATGCCTCAAACCCCAGCAGACACGAAACACACAACACGAGGGTAATTGCACGCAGAATGTTCACGGTGGAAATCTATGTCATCCAGCATGCGATTTCCATCTCTTATGTTGTGAGCCGATTCAAGTGTGACTGTCTGCTTCGCAGACTGATCCGGTCGTCCATTGGTTGGACTTACTCCGTTAACAACCCGCCGATCAGATCGGTGATGTTTTCGATGTTGTGCTCGAAGCACCAACTCTCCCGATTAAGCAGTGAGCGCCGACTTACGATAACGATTTCTTAGCAAGCCCGACTGTCTTCCACGTCATCTCCGCGAACGTCACTGCAATGACTGCACCGGATGCGAATAAGAATTTGTGTTGCATCAGCGACCTTCCATTAGCCGTCAATTCGTGCGACAGCAAGCTGTCAATCTGCTTGTGACCACCCCAGTGAAACCATGGCTCGGTCGGGAGGTCCACTTGCAGCGACTCAAGTTTCCGATACCTGAGTTCGTGTAGTGTCTTTTCATCGAAGCTGAGGAAGGTCGCACGAACCGCAGCTTGCGAAGGCCGGACAATCGCCTTCTTGGCAGTACCGAGTGCATCACCGAATGTGAACTCCAACAGATTGCTGTCGAAGAGTGGATCCTTTTCGTCGGTGAATCTTTCGTATGTACGCTTGGCAAGTCTGGGACGTAACTTCCTCAACTGTTTGTTGTAGGCGCGGTACAGCTGCTTCGATTTCTCGTGAGCCCGCCGAAGCCGATCCGGGTCAAACGGTTCCGCGTTCCACGCATTCTGCAACTCGCGGTCATAGTAGGTGAGCGGTTCAGGGTTTGCGTTCATGCTTAATAGCCACTCTATTCCTAACCACACCCAGAGTTCCACAACTCATCACAAACGCGGCCTGAAGGCCCGCTCTTTCAAATCTCTCCGGAATCCGATTTGGCTTATCCCTCTGTTATCAACCCGCCGATCAGGTCGGTGATGTTTTCGATGTTGTGCTCGAAGCACCAGCTTTCGAGGGCGTCCACCAACTTTTCCGTTGCGCACGGGTCCCAGTAGTTGGCGGTACCGACTTCGACTGCTGCCGCGCCGGCAAGCATGAACTCGATCACGTCCACGGCGGTGCTGATGCCGCCGATACCGATGACCGGAATTTCGACCGTGTGCGAGGCCTCGTAGACCATGCGCAGAGCGATGGGCTTGATAGCCGGACCGGAGAGTCCGCCGGTAACGGTAGAGATGCGCGGCTTGCGGGTTTCGGCGTCAATGGCCATGGCAGTAAAGGTGTTGACGAGGGAGATGGCGTCGGCTCCGGCCTCGGCGGCCGCATGTGCCATGGTGGCAATGCTGGTCACGTTTGGTGACAGCTTTACGATCAGCGGACGGCGCGCGGCGCTCTTGCACAGCGCCACCAGTTCCATGAGCATGCCCGGTTCGGTGCCGAACGCCATGCCTCCGCGCTTCACGTTGGGGCACGAAACGTTCAGCTCATAGGCGGCGATGCCTTCGCCGTCGTTGAGCATCCGGATGACGGCTTCGTAGTCTTCACGCGTGTATCCGAAGACATTGGCGATGACGTTAATGTTCTTCAGCTTGCGCAGGTGCGGGAGCTTGTCTTTGAGGAACGCCTCGACGCCGATGTTCTGAAGGCCAATGGAGTTCAACATCCCGGCCGCAGTTTCGAAGAGGCGCGGCGGCGGATTGCCCGGCATCGGCTCTCGCGAGAGGCCTTTGACGACGAAGCCGCCGAGTTTGTCGAGAGCGACGACGTCCTCGAACTCCACGCCATAGCTGAAGGTTCCGCTAGCGGCGATGATGGGGTTCTTGAACTTCAGCCCGGCGAAGCCGACGTTAAGGTTCGGCTTGGGCTGGGCGCCGCGGCGGGGACGTGGGGCGGTAGAGGTACTGCTCATCGTTTACTCTCCGAAGCGGGTTTCGCCAGGGCTTCCGTCAAGACGCGGCCGACGGCGGCGGAAGGTGAATTGATTCCTAGAAGGTTGGCGAGCGTGACGGCCATGTCGACAGGCTCGCAACGTCCGCGATAGGTGCCGGGTTGGAAGGGCAATCCGAAAAACATGAGCGGCACGTGCGTGTCGTAGCTGTAAGGCATGGCGTGATCGGTGCCGGTGCCTGACTTACGGGTGACGGTGAAAGGCGGCGAGAAGGCGTAGAGGTACCATCCGCCTTGCGGTGCATAGCTGTTGGCAAATTTCTTCCCGAGCGGCGTGGGCGGAAGATCGTGGCGTGCGATCTGCGAACGTCCGACATACCCGCGGCTCCCGAACTGCGTGAGAATGTCCGCCACCTGGCGCTCGGCGTCGTCTTCGTTGAGCTTCGCGGCAGTGAATGCATCGGGATTCAGGAAGACAAGCGGCCATTCGGTTTGGGGAACGTACTCGGCCTTGCCGTATTTCGCGCTGAGCTGAGTGTTAATGGCGGAGCGGATCTTTTCGTCGACGAGATATCCGGAAGGTACGCCGATGGTTTTCGTGAACGATGGCGCGGTGGAGACGCCGTGGTCGGCGGAGAGGGCGATCCAGAGATTGCCGAGGCCAAGACGGTTGCCGAGGAACTCGAAGAATCCGGCGAGTTGACGGTCGATGGCCTGCACCATAGCGCGACTTTCGTCGGTGTTGGGGCCGACCTTGTGGCCGAGGATGTCAGGCGCTGACAGGCTGATCAGCAGCAGGTCGGTGGCAGGACCTTCGCCCAGCTTTTCCTGGGTGACGAGTTCGCGCGCGAAGTCGAGTTCGAAGTCGTTGGCGTAGGGCGTGGAGCCGACGATCTCATAGAAGCTGTCTTCGCCTCTCAACTCGGCCGGCTTCGAGGTGCGACGCAGGAGTTTGTCACCGACCTTCCAGTCGCGATTCCAGTATTTTTCCGCCGGGTTCGTCTTGTTGTACGACTTCACCCAGTCGGGGAGGTCCTTCATGTAGTAAGTCGAGGTGATCCATTGGCCGGAGTACTTGTACGGCCAGAAGGCGGTACCGGAGTATCCGGCGGGAAGAATGGAGGAGCGTTCTTTCAGAGAGATGGCGAACACGCGAGACTTCCCGTCCGTCGCCATACGGAGTTCATCGCCGAGAGTGTCGGCGAGGAGGTTGTGCGGGGAGAAGCCGGGGTAGTTGCCGTCGAGTCCGACGAGACGGGTGGAGTCGTCATCGACGGCCGTGATCATCTTCTTCTTTGTCGCGTCGTACCACTCGTTGTTGAGGATGCCGTGCCCGTTGGAGTAGGTGCCGGTGAACAGAGTGGCGTGTCCCGGGGCGGTGCGGGTGTTGGCGTACTGATAATTGCAGTCGCTAAACCAGGCTCCGCGGTCCATCAGGAGGCGGAAGCCGTTGGGGCCGAACTGGTCGCGACCGCGATCGAGGTAGTCACCACGGAACTGGTCGATGATGATGACGACGACGAGTTTCGGCTGGCCGTTATATGCGGAGGCCCATCCGGTTGCAGGAATGAAAAAAATTGCACATGAGATAACGGCGAGTATGAAAGCTGCGCGGCGTCCCATGCTTCTAGTGTACCGAAAGCAGCGACTTTGAATCTGTCGACAATCAAGGATATGGACGGTAATATCGATCAACTCACATCTATAAGCTTTCAACAGGAGAAAACAGGGGATGAGGAAACTCACACTTTTGGGCGGAATTCTGCTCGTATGTGTAACGGGCATTTCTGCCATGGCACAAACCGCTGCAACGCCGGCGAAACCGGCCGGTAACCTCGCGCGCGGGAAATATCTGGTGAACAACGTGGGCATGTGCTCGGACTGCCATACGCCGATGGACAAGAGGGGGAACCTGGTAAGGGCGAAATTCCTGCAGGGCACTCCGCTGATGTTCAAGCCCACGGTGCCGGTTCCAGGATGGATGGAAGCGGCTCCGGGCATTGCGGGACTGGAGTGGACGGACGAGGAAGCGATCACGTTCTTCACGACCGGCAAGCGTCCGAACGGCACGATGGCCGCGCCTCCGATGCCGCAGTTCCGCTTCAATAAAGCGGATGCCGCGGCGGTTACGGCGTACCTGAAGTCGTTGAAGAAGTAATTGCGGCTGGGGCGACCGCCCGGTCGCCCCGCTTACTCCCACGTGCAGTGCCACCCCTCCGACTGATACAGTTATTGCTTCTATGCTCGACTTATCTTTTGTCCGTGATCATCTGGAACTTGTAGAAGAGAAACTGCGCCAGCGGGGTGCGAATCCTGCCGAACTTTTGGGCAATTTCCGCGAAATTGACCAGGACCGTCGCCGTGCCATTGCCGAACTCGAGAACCTGCAAAAAGACCGCAATACGATGTCGAAGCGCATCGGCGAGTTCAAAGGCAAGGAGAAAAAAGGTCAACTCACCGAGGCCGAGAAAGGCGAGTTGGAGGCCATCTCTGCGCAGGTGACGAAGTTCAAGGAGCAGATCCCTGCCCTCGAAGAACGCGTCAAGGAAGACGAAGGGAAGTTCTACGAAATCCTGAAGAGCATTCCGAATATTCCGCATGAGTCGGTGCCGGTGGGCAAATCCGAGCACGATAACGTGGAAGTGCGACGGTGGGGCAAGCCGCGGGAGTTTGATTTCACTCCAAAGCCGCATTGGGAAGTGGGCGAGCAACTTGGAGTGCTGGACCTGAATCGAGCGGCCAAGCTGAGTGGCGCGCGGTTTGCCGTGTACTGGGACTTGGGCGCGAAGTTGGAACGCGCGTTGGCGAATTTCATGCTCGATCTGCATACGAAGGAGCATGGTTATACGGAAGTCCTGCCGCCGTACATGGTGAACGCGGAGTCGATGTATGGCACGGGTCAGTTGCCGAAGTTTGAGCAGGACCTGTTTAAGGTTCCACATGGAGACAGGAATCTGTACCTGATTCCCACGGCGGAAGTGCCCGTTACGAATCTGTATCGCGATGAAGTGATCGAGACTGACCGATTGCCGGTTTCGCTGACTGCGTATACGCCTTGTTTCCGAAGCGAGGCGGGATCGTATGGGAAGGATGTGCGTGGAATTATCCGGCAGCACCAGTTCCAGAAGGTGGAGTTGGTGAAGTTCACGCGGCCCGAGGATTCGTACGCACAGCACGAGAAACTGACACGCGACGCAGAGACGATTTTGCAGAAGTTGAACTTGCCCTATCGGACGGTTTGTTTGTGCACGGCGGACATGGGGTTCGCGTCGGCGAAGACGTATGACCTGGAAGTATGGCTGCCGGGGCAGAACCTGTTTCGCGAGATTTCGTCATGCTCGAACTTCGAAGCGTTCCAGGCGCGGAGGGCGAACATCCGCTATAAGCCGGAAGGTAAGAGCAAGACCGACTATGTCCACACGCTGAACGGCAGCGGACTGGCGGTCGGAAGAACGTGGTTAGCAATCCTTGAGAATTATCAGCAAGCAGATGGGAGCGTGGTGATTCCGGAGGCGCTGAGGCCGTACATGGGCGTGGAGCGGATTGAGCCGAGGAAGATGTAGCTAGAGTTAGCGGTTTAGGCGGTAGGAGGGCGCGACGCGGTCGCGCCTTTACCGTTTTTGGGATCATTGATTTCCGGGGCAGACCCGAGATTCTGCTCTGGTTCGGGCTTTTGAAGGCTCGGTATTTCTGAGAAACTAACCGCGAGGATGAAGGTTGTCGGCAGCGTCACAATACATGTGTGACCTACGACACAGACTCATGGTACGGGGTGACTCCATTATCCTCGGCACCGATACGGCTGGGGCGGCGCAAAGTTCGCCTCCGGTTGGGAGGCGTTTCCAGATGGCCAATCTGCATCATAGCCGGTTGCTAATATCGAAACGCCCAGAAAGCTTCGTTCTCACGAAGATGCGGCCTCCGCTCCTGTCCTCCGCAACGCATCTTGAGAGACCCGGCCCGCCGGGATATGCGAGGTTGACCGGTGCGAATGCGCGCCCCCCGTACGGAATAGAACGTATTTCATACTCATACTCAGTAAGGCTTCATTCTTCTAAATCAGGCCCTGGTTCCAAGCATTTCATTAAGACATAGGAGCATTGCCACCCCGGTCCCGCCACCTGAAAGCTTGCTTATCGGTTTAGGGGAGTAGTGTTCCTGTTTGGCACCAAGAGGAGGAGAGATGCCTCAAGAGGTAACGGCTGGGAGTCAGCCTGTCGCCAACCAACAACCGGAAGACGTGTGGGAACACGTCGCCTCCATGGACGAGTTCAAGCTTCTTTTGATTGCCAAGTGGGAGTTCGTCATCCCGGCGGTGATCACGTTTGTCGTCTACTACTTTCTGCTGCCGATTTCCGTCGGCTACTTTCCGGAGTTGATGGACAAGCGGATCGGTCCTGTCAACCTGGCTTACCTGTTTGCCCTTTCGCAATTCTTTGTGGCGTGGCTGATCGCTGCTTTGTATGTCCGCGGCGCAAGGAAATTCGACGACTTTGGAACTCGCATCATGGAACACCTTGACCGGCGGGAAGCAGAACGCCTGAAGGGAGAAAACTAACATGTCGTTAACACTCGTTCTCTTCCTCGCGTTCATTGTCGTTACTCTTGGGATCACATACTGGGCTGCCCAGCGCTCCAAAGGCGCGGGCGCTTACTTTGCTGCCGGACGCCGGATCACCGCCTGGCAAAACGGCGTGGCTGTGGCGGGCGATTACATGTCCGCGGCCTCTTTCCTTGGCATCGCGGGTTTGATTGCGTTTTTCGGATACGACGGGTTCATGTACTCGGTTGGATGGCTGGTGGCGTACCTGACCGTGCTGCTGGTGGTTGCAGAGCCGCTGCGCAACGCCGGCAAGTACACGATGGCCGACGTACTCGCGTATCGACTGAGCCCCCGACCGGTAAGGGCGATGGCGTCGTTGAGCACGCTGACCGTCAGCACGTTCTACATGATTGCCCAGATGGTCGGCGCTGGAGCACTGGTGTCGCTGCTGTTAAAGGGCTCCGGCATACAGTTCCACACCGCCGTGGTCGGAGTGGGAATCCTGATGATCGTTTACGTCGTATTCGGCGGAATGCTGGCGACGACGTGGGTGCAGATCATCAAAGCCATTCTGCTGATGAGCGGCACGATCCTGCTGAGCATCCTGGTGATGGCGCACTTCGGTTTCAGTTTCAGCGCGTTCTTTGACGCGGTCGGTCACGTGAAAACCGGGGTGGATCCGAAGACGGGAGCCGATGTGGTTAAGGACTTCCTGCAACCGGGGCTTCGCTTCAAACCACCGTATGGCGCGCTTGACTTGATCTCGCTCGGCATGGCACTGATCTTCGGGACGGCAGGACTGCCACACATTCTGGTCCGCTTCTACACCGTACCCGACGCAAAGACGGCCCGGCACAGCGTGGTCTGGGCGATGGTGCTCATCGGTACCTTCTACATCATGACAACGTTCCTGGGCTTTGGAGCGGCGACCATCGTAGGCCAAACGTTCATCAAGCAGAACGGCGGAACAAACATGAGCGCTCCGCTGCTTGCGCAGGTGCTCGCCGGAGACGTGTTCTTCGCGTTCATTTCGGCGATTGCCTTCGCGACCATCCTCGCGGTGGTAGCGGGGTTGACGATTTCGGCTTCGACCTCGTTCGCTCACGATCTGTGGACCAACGTGATTCATCGTGGCGTCGAGCGAAAACCGGGTGAAGAAGTGCGGGTTGCGCGTATCACGGCGTTCGTGGTGGGTGGCATTTCAATGGGCATCGCGATCATGCTCGGGCCGACCGCAAACGTTGCGTTTCTAGTGGCGCTGGCGTTTGCCGTAGCGGCGTCGGCAAACCTGCCGGTGATTGTGCTTTCCATCTACTGGAAGCGCTTTAACACCACAGGAGCGGTGCTTGGACTGGCTAGCGGACTGGTGGGTTCCATCCTGCTGATCTTTATCGGGCCGAGCATCATGGGCGTGGATGCGCCCGGAGCAGCGGTTCACCACATGATTCAGCGGGCTCCCATCTTCCCACTCGAAAATCCCGGGATCCTCAGCATTCCGATTGGGTTCGCTGGAGCGGTACTGGGAACGCTGCTGAGCAAACGTGAAGCGACGGCGGAACACAAGTTCACCGAGCTTCAGGTTCGCGCCAACACTGGACTGGGTGCCGAGAAGGCGACGGCACATTAATACAAGAGGAGGCCGGGGCAAACCCCGGCCTCTCGGAGATTTGCATCATGAGTACTGCTACGCCAACCACCAAACAGGCGATCGACTCCCTGCTGGCTGTCGATACGGAATACGCATCGCCGCAGATCGTTTCGGCCAATGCCACGCAGAAACACTGGGAGCGGGAGTGCCGGCGAGCGCTGGAGTCGCCTGAGGCATTTTGGGGCGAATATGCCAGCAAATTCGTCTGGCTGAAGCCATGGACAAAAGTATTCGAGTTCGACGGTGTCCATCATCAGTGGTTCGTGGACGCGCGAACGAATATCACACTTAACGCGCTCGACCGGCACGCAAATTCCGAGCATCGTAATCGGGTCGCGTATATCTGGCTCGGCGAAGACGGCACGGAGCGCCAGGTCACATACGCCCAGCTTCATGCACAGGTCTGTCGATTCGCGAATGGACT
Source organism: Terriglobales bacterium (assembly GCA_035561515.1). Classification (NCBI taxonomy): domain Bacteria; kingdom Pseudomonadati; phylum Acidobacteriota; class Terriglobia; order Terriglobales; species Terriglobales bacterium. The sequence continues at coordinate 15,995 of DATMXP010000028.1, forward strand.
GAAATCGCTCGGGGTGAAGAAGGGCGATCGCGTCATCATCTATATGCCGCTGACGCTTGAGGGCGTGATCTCGATGCTTGCCTGCGCCCGGCTTGGCGCAGTGCACTCGGTTGTCTATGCAGGCCTTGGACACACGGCCTTGCGTGACCGCATCGTCGATGCGCAGGCAAAGATTGTCATCACCGGAGACGTGGGATACCGTCGCGGCAAGATCGTTCAGCTGAAGAGCATTACGGACGAAGCTGTGGACGGGCTCGATTTTGTCGAGAAGATCGTGGTGTTCTCACGCGAACAGACGGAACTGGCAGGCAACGAGGTGAACTTCGCCGACTTGATGAAGTTCCCCGATGTTTGCCCTGCGGAAGAGATGGATGCGGAAGACCCGCTGTTCATTCTTTATACGTCCGGCAGCACGGGAAAACCAAAGGGCGTGGTGCATGTCCACGGCGGGTACATGGTTGGCATCACCTACCACTTGCAGAATTACTACGACGTGAACGAACGCGACATCTTCTGGTGCACGTCGGATATCGGATGGATCGTTGGACATTCCTACATTGTTTATGGTCCGCTTTGCGCCGGAGTGACAACGATGTTTCGTGAAGGCGCCGTAGATTATCCGACGCCCGACACGGCGTGGGAGATAGTCAATCGTTACCGTGTTACGAAAATGTTCACGGCTCCCACGGCGTTGCGTATGTTCATGCGATATGGCGAGGCACATCCTCAGAAGCACGACATCTCGAGCCTTCGCGTAGTGGCGTGCGCGGGAGAACCGCTGAATCCGGAAGCGTGGAAATGGGCACAGACGTACATCGGAGGAGACGGCCGCTGGGGCTACGTCATCGACAACTGGTGGCAAACCGAGTTGGGATGCCCGGCGATCGGGACTCCGCCATCTATGGCAATGCGTCCGGGAAAATGTGGTATCGCCCTGCCGGGAGCCGACATCGACGTGGTCGATGAGAACGGAAAAGCCGTACCTCCTGGAGCGGGAGGCAGGCTGGTGCTGAAGCGGCCATTCCCGACCATGATGCGAACCATCTGGGGAGATCCCGAACGCTACGAGCGAGAGTGGCAAAAGATTCCGGGGCTTTATATGACAGGTGACGTCGCGGTTCGCGATGCGGATGGATACATCACGGTATTGGGACGTGTAGATGACGTGCTGAATGTCGCGGGACATCGCATCGGTACGGCGGAGGTTGAGAGCGCGCTCGTGTCGCATCCTGCGGTAGCAGAGGCGGCGGCGATTGGCATACCGGACGCACTGAAGGGAGAGGTAATCAAAGCCTTTGTGCAATGCCGCGCCGGGCACGTTGCATCGGATACACTGGCTACCAGTCTGATTGAGCATGTTCGGCGTGAGTTGGGGCCGATTGCGACTCCGTCCAAAATAGAGTTCGTGGCAGCCCTGCCGAAGACGAGGTCAGGTAAAATCCTGCGACGGTATTTAAAAGCCAAAGAGCAGGGCCTTGATCCCGGCGATATTTCGACGTTGGAAGCGTAGTTCATCGGCGTGGACCAAATGTCCGCGCCAAAATCTCCGATCATAAGAGGATGGAATGGCACAGGAGAGCGCACAGCAACAACAGGCAAACATCGATTCGATTCTTCGTGAAGAACGCAAGTTTGAGCCGTCTCCGGAGTTCCGCCAGCATGCATACATAAAAAGCATGGCGGAGTACGAGCGGCTGTATAAAGCTGCGGCTGAAAATCCGGAGCAGTTTTGGGGCGACATCGCGAAAGACCTGCACTGGTTCAAGCCGTGGACGAAGGTCCTGGAGTGGGATTGCCCGTGGGCAAAGTGGTTCGTAGGCGCAGAGACGAACATTTCCTACAACTGTCTCGATCGCAATATCGAAAATGGCAAGGGCAATAAAAAGGCGCTTATCTGGGAAGGCGAACCGGGAGAGATTCGTACTTACACTTACAAGCAACTGCTCGACGAAGTGAGCAAGTTTGCCAATGCATTGAAATCTCTCGGGGTGAAAAAGGGCGACCGTGTCACGATCTACATGGGCATGTGTCCCGAACTGCCGATTGCCCTACTCGCGTGCGCGCGCATCGGCGCTCCGCATTCGGTCATCTTTGGCGGCTTCTCTGCGAACGCGATCGTTGACCGCAACAACGACTCTCAATCCGTTGCTTTGATTACGCAGGACACCAGCTACCGTCGCGGCAACGAAGTCAGGCTGAAAGATACGGTGGACGAGGCGCTCGAGAGCTGTCCAAGCGTGAAGCATGTCATCGTTTACAAACGGTCCGGAACGAAGGTGAACATGAAGTCCGGCCGCGACCACTGGTGGCATGACCTGATGGAGAAGGCTTCGCCGGAATGCCCGGCTGAGCCGTTGGATTCCGAGCACCCGCTGTACATCCTTTATACGTCGGGAACGACGGGCAAGCCGAAGGGCGTGGTACATACGACCGGCGGGTATGCGGTGGGAACTTACATCACCACAAAGTGGGTTTTTGACCTGAAGGACGACGATATCTATTGGTGCACGGCTGATATCGGCTGGGTAACGGGACACAGCTACATCGTTTACGGACCGCTGCAAAATGGCGCCACCTGCGTGATGTACGAAGGCGCGCCGAACTTCCCGGAGCCGGACCGGTTCTGGAGCATCATCGACCGGCACAATGTCACGGTGTTCTACACGGCGCCGACGGCAATCCGCACATTTATCAAGTGGGGCGATGCGTGGCCGAACAAACACAAGCTGAGCAGCCTGCGGCTCCTAGGCACCGTTGGTGAACCGATCAATCCGGAAGCATGGATGTGGTATCGCGAGGTGATCGGCAAGAACAAGTGCCCGATCGTCGATACATGGTGGCAAACGGAGACGGGAGCCATCATGATCTCACCTCTTCCAGGTGCGATTCCCACCACGCCAGGAACCGCAACGCGGCCTTTCCCGGGAGTTGCGGCGGATGTCGTCACCCTCGATGGACAACCGGTGCCGCTTGGCTCGGGTGGATATCTTGTCGTCAAACAACCGTGGCCCGCGATGTTGCGCACCGTGTGGGGCGATCCGGATCGCTACAAGGCAAATTACTGGTCGCAGATCCCCGGCATGTACTTCACCGGTGACGGCGCCCGCAAGGACAAAGACGGCTACTTCTGGATCATGGGTCGCGTGGACGATGTGCTCAACGTGTCGGGCCACCGGCTCAGCACGATGGAAGTGGAATCGGCCCTTGTCGCTCACCCCAAAGTCGCCGAGGCGGCGGTCGTCGGACGTCCGGACGACCTCAAGGGACAGGCAATCTCGGCCTTCGTGACGCTGGAGCAAGGCAACGATCCAAGCGACACCCTCAAAGATGAACTGAAGAAGTGGGTGGTGAAGGAGATCGGAGCGCTGGCTCGTCCAGACGACATTCGGTTCACGGACATGCTGCCGAAGACGCGAAGCGGCAAGATCATGCGTCGTTTGTTGCGCGAATTGGCGAGCAGCGGTGAAGTCAAAGGTGATACGACCACGCTGGAAGATTTCACGGTGATTGCACGCTTGAAGGAACAGGACGAGGCCTGATTTCAATCACTTACGTCGATAACAGAAAAGGCCGGCTCGAAAAGCCGGCCTTTTTCATTCATGTACGCTCGAAACTGAAACATATCGTTTTCAGCCTGCATCCATTAGACTGATTAGTTTGCTTATACCCTTGGAGTCCTTCTAGAGTTTTGGAGCCGCAGTTACAACCACAACCGCGCCTGGTGTCCGTAGATCTGGTCCGGGTGTTCGCCATGGCGCTGATGGTGCAGGGTCATACGCTTGACGTCCTGCTGACCCCGCAGGTTCAGAGTGCCTCCTGGTACAACTTCTGGCTGTTCTGCCGCGGCTTTACCGCTCCCATCTTCATGACGCTGGCGGGCTTCTCGTTCGCGCTGGCGACGTCGAAGAAGTGGACCGACCACATCCAGTTCGGCTCTCCGGTTTACAAGCGCATCCGCAGGTTCGCGTTCTTCGTGCTGCTCGGCTACGCCATGCGCTTCCCGGTACATTCCGTTCGCGACCTCAAATGGGTTGCGCCCGAGCATTGGCAGACGTTCCTTCAGGTCGACGTGCTACAGACTACCGGGTTTACCCTGATCGCGCTGCAACTGCTTGTGCTGGCTCTTCGGAGCAAGAAGCTGTTCATCGGCGTATCGCTGGCACTGTCATTCAGTATCGCGTTCATGGCTCCACTGGCTTGGAACAGTGGCCTGATCCAGTCTCTGCCGCTGGCAATGAGGTCGGCGCTTGTTGGTACAGGCGGATCACTTTTCCCGCTGATCCCCTGGTCGGCATACTTGTTCTTCGGCGCGGCCGCCGGATTCAGTTACACGATGTACCGCCAGTCGAAGACTTCCCTGCTGCGACTGGCAATACCCGTCGGGATGGTCCTGATGCTTGCGGGCGTGAAACTCGAACATGCTTCGCACGCCCTGTACGGCGACGCGAGTTTCTGGCCTTCGACTCCGCATTTGTTTATCACGCGAATCGGTTTTGTAATGACCGTGATGGGTCTGGCAACATTTATCGAGGGATTTGTCAGGCCAAAAGCTTCGACGATTCGTTCCCTTGCGGAAGAATCACTGCTCGTTTATTTCGTCCACGTGGCGTTGCTGTACGGTTCGATGTGGAACCCCGGGGTCAAGCAGTACATGGGCGGCACCATGGGATTCTCCCACGCCTATGTTTTCGTGCTCCTGATGATCAGTTCGATGATGACGATGGCCTATTTTTGGAACCGTGCCAAGAAGGGTTATCCCACGCCTAGCTATGCGTTCCGGACTGCAATCTTTGCGGTAGCAGCGATAGCGATCGCTTAGTCCCCGCAGCCTCCAAGCGTCATCAGCTTGTCTTTCGCCATGAGGTCGGGCTTCGATGCCAGGAAGTTATGGGCCTCCACGCAGAACGGACACTTGCCCAAGGTGACTTCGGCTTCCCATCCGTCGCGTCCCTTGAGGAAATAGCGGTCTCCGTCATCCTTCTTCAGTTGCATGATGACTTCTTCCACCATCAGGACGCGCGACCAGCCGTCCTGATCGCCGAGTCCGACGTGGGTTATGTGGCGCTGCGGGTCTTCGGTCTTAGCCGCACGAGTCGCGCAGACGATCTGATACCGCGCCAACTTATCGCTCCTGCTGGAACATGTAGCGTCCGCCTTCGCGTTCGGCGAATGACTGGGCGATATCCATGAATGCCCGGGCAGCATGAGAGAGAGTGGCATTCTTTCGATAAACGAGCCGTACCTTACGCTCGAAGACCAGGTCCCGGCATGGAACACGTACGAGTTCGCCACGCTCCAATTCGTTCTCTATCGTGATTGCCGGGATCAGCGCAACTCCATTACCCATTGCGACGAACTTTTTTAACGCCTCGATGGTGGGCATCTCGACATCCATGTGAAGTGGAACTTTGCGCTTATGGAAGGTCTCAAGGACCTTAGCACGGTACGGTGATGCGACATGATGGGCGACGAAGTACTCGGCTCCCAACTGGCGGATGCTGACTTCCTTGGATCGCGCGAGCGGATGATTTGGCGGAACGACGAACGCCAGTTCGTCACGATAAACAAGAATGGAGCGCAGGCTGTCGTCCGGGCGAAAAGTGAGAACGCCCATCTCGACACTGTGATTGAGCAGTTCGTCGGGGATGCGGCTTGCGAGCGAGCGCTCAATGATAACTTTCACCATCGGATGAAGCCGCCGGAAGTCGTTAAGCACGGGCAACAGATAGAGGCACGTAAGCTCGTTGGCCGCGATGCTGAGCTTGCCCTTGGTCATCTCACGCAACTCCTGGAGTGCGCCGATGGCTTCGGTTCTCATGTTGAGCAGCTTCTCGGCGTACTCGAGCAGTACGCGCCCGGTATCGGTGAGAATGCCTTCGCGCGAAGAACGATCAAACAGCGATTCGCCGATCTCGTCCTCCAGTTTGCGGACGGTCTGGCTTACCGCAGGTTGGGTGCGATACAGCTTCTTTGCGGCTCGAGAGAAGCTGCCTTCTCTGGCCACGGTCAAAAAGGTCTCCAGTTGGAATAAATCCACGAATGTCCCCTTGCACTTGGGATGAAAGTAAAGCTTATATCATAAGCCTACATTATCTTTCAAGAATAACTATAAACTTGTCTTATTTACCCGACGGCTGCACCCTACTTGTGGGCACCTTGCCCGAACAAGCAGGAGGATCCCCCAAATGCAGCGAGCCCGAGTACAGATTTTCGATACCACATTGCGCGATGGTGAACAGTCGCCCGGTTGCAGCATGAACCTGGATGAAAAGGTCCGCATGGCCCGCCAGCTCGACGTGCTGGGCGCGGACATCATCGAAGGTGGGTTCCCGATCGCATCCGATGGCGACTTTGAATCAGTACGCGCGATCGCGGAAGAGATCAAGCGGCCGAAGGTCGCCGGACTTGCTCGCTGCACGCCGATGGATATCGAGCGCGCATACGAAGCCGTAAAGGTTGCGGCGCACCCGCGTATCCATGTGTTCCTGGCAACATCGGACATTCACCTGCATTACAAGCTGAAGATCAGCCGCCAACAGTGCCTTGAACAGGCGGTCCAGGCCGTGAAGTTCGCGCGCTCGCTTTGCGAAGACATTGAGTTTTCCGCCGAGGATGCGACCCGTACGGATCTGGATTTCCTGTGCGACGTTTCGGAAGCCGTCGCCGAGGCGGGCGCCAGTACGGTGAACCTGCCGGATACGGTTGGATTCAGCCTGCCATCCGACATGACGCGGATCATCTCCGCCGCCTGTGCGCGTACACGCAAGTACGGCACCGTTCTCTCTACCCATTGCCATAACGATCTTGGCCTGGCGGTAGCGAATTCGATCGCCGCCATCGAGGGCGGTGCGCGCCAGGTGGAATGCACCATCAACGGCATTGGCGAGCGGGCCGGTAACGCCGCGTTGGAAGAGATTGTGATGACACTCCGCGTGCGCGCCGACATGCTGCCGTACGACACAGGCATTGTCAGCGAACAGCTCTATCCAACAAGCCGCCTACTGACCGAGATGACCGGCGTACACGTGCAGGCCAACAAGGCCATCGTCGGACGCAATGCTTTTGCGCACGAAGCCGGCATCCACCAGGACGGCGTGATCAAGAATCCGTTGACGTACGAAATCATGGCGCCGAAGTCGGTCGGCGTTCCGGAAAATAAGCTCGTGCTCGGCAAACACTCCGGGCGGGCAGCGCTCGGCTTCCGTTGCGGCCAACTCGGATACTCCTTCGATCGCCGCCAGCTCGACAGCGTTTACAAGAAGTTCGTCACTCTCGCCGACCAGATCAAGGTTGTCGAAGATCGGCATCTGCTCGCGATCATTCGCGAAGAATTTCCCACGTTGGGAATGCCAGTAGAGGCAGCGACCACTGCCGCAGTTTCCACTTCGATGGGAAGGGCATAGACTCGGCTTTAAAGGTTCAGTGACAAGGTTATGAAGTTAAATATTTGTGTTCTCCCGGGCGATGGAATAGGTCCAGAAGTTACGCGCGAGGCAGTCCGCATATTGCGTTTCGTGGCTGAATCGCAGAACTATGATTTTCGTTTTACCGAGCGTTCCGTAGGCGGAAATGCCATTCGGCAGTTTGGCTCGTCTTTTCCTGACCAAACCGCCGAAGTGTGCCTGAAAAGCAACGCAGTCCTGCTTGGGGCTGTTGGAAGTCCTGAGTTTGACAACCTGCCTTCAAAGGAGCGCCCGGAAGCGGGCTTGCTTGCGCTTCGCAAAACGCTGGGCGGATTCGCCAATCTGCGGCCTGCGATTGCTTATCCGGCGATTGCCGACTGCTCGCCCATCAAGGCGGAAGTTCTCGGCAAGGCGGACATCCTCTTTATCCGTGAGCTTCTCGGGGGCCTTTACTTCGGACAGCCGCGCGGATTCGAGGGCAAGCGCGGCGCGGCGTTCAATACCATGCGCTACACGGTCGAGGAGATCGAGCGGGTGGCACGCGTAGCGTTTGAACTCGCCCGGAAGCGCCGCAAAAAAGTAACGAGCGTCGATAAGGCCAACGTGCTGGAAGTTTCGCAACTCTGGCGCGAAGTCGTGACCTTGATGGGCAAGGAATATCCGGACGTGAAGCTGGAGCACATGTACGTGGATGCATGCTCTATGCGGCTGATCACCCATCCAACATCGTTCGACGTTGTGCTCACCGAGAATCTGTTCGGCGACATCCTTTCCGACGAAGCCGCCGCATTAAGCGGATCGCTCGGCATGCTCTCGTCTGCGACGATCGGCGGCAGCGTGGATCTATACGAACCGGTACACGGGTCGGCTCCCGACATTGCTGGGAAAGGCATCGCCAATCCGTTGGGTGCGATCGCTTCCGTCGCCATGCTGCTTCGCCACACGGCTAAGCTGGAAGAGGACGCGCGGGATGTGGAAGAGGCCATTCGCGACGTACTGAAATCCGGATACCGGACGCCTGACCTCAATCCCAACGGAAAGCACAAGAACGTGCTTTCGACCGAGCAGATGGGAAAGATGGTTGAGCACAAATTGGCGGAGGCTTTCGATCGCCGCCGTGCCTATCACGCCGTTTAGCGATGCCGAAACCAAGGACACTGTTCGAGAAGTTGTGGGATTCGCACGTCGTCTGCACACCAGACGACCAGCCTCCGATTCTCTACATCGACCTGCACCTGGTACATGAGGTCACGTCTCCGCAGGCGTTTGATGGACTTCGTGCGGCCGGCCGAAAGGTCCGCCAGTCGAAGCGCACAATTGCCACCATCGATCACAATGTTCCGACCTCGCCGGGACATCTGCCGGTGCTTGATCAGATCGCTGCCAAGCAGATGGAAGCACTGCGCAAGAACTGTGCCGAATTCGGAATCAAGCTATACGACGTAGATTCCCCGGAACAAGGCATTGTGCACGTGATCGGTCCGGAGCTTGGGCTGACTCAGCCAGGGATGACGATCGTTTGCGGCGACAGCCATACCAGCACGCATGGAGCTTTCGGCTCGCTTGCCTTCGGCATCGGCACAAGCGAAGTGGAGCATGTGCTGGCCACGCAGTGCCTGCCGCAACAGAAGCCGAAAACGATGCTCATCCATGTAAGCGGCAATCTGGCTGCCGGTGTGACGGCGAAAGACCTGGCCCTGGGAATCATCGGAAACATCGGCACGGATGGCGGAACTGGCTATGCGATCGAGTTCGCCGGAGAAACCGTCCGTGCGCTTTCGATGGAAGGCCGGATGACGCTCTGCAACATGAGCATCGAAGCAGGCGCGAGAGCCGGGATGGTCGCTCCTGATGAGACCACGTTCGAGTACGTCCGTGGAAGACGCTTCGCCCCGAAAGACTTTGACGCTGCGGTTGCGAACTGGAGAACATTAGCCAGTGACGACGGCGCTACTTACGATCGGGTGGTCGAAGTGGACGCATCGAAGTTCGCGCCATTTGTGACCTGGGGAACCAGTCCCGGGATGGTGGTGCAGATCACGGATCGAGTTCCAGATCCGGCGCACGTGGCCTCGGAAGTGGATCGAAAGTCTGCCGAACGCGCGCTCGAGTACATGGCTTTGGAGCCGAATCAGCCGCTGGAGTCGGTGAGCGTAGACCGTGTGTTCATCGGTTCGTGCACCAATTCGCGCCTGGAAGATCTTCGTGTCGCTGCAAGAGTTGTAAAGGGCTATCGTGTCGCCCCGAAGGTTAGCGCAATGGTGGTGCCGGGTTCTTTCCAAATCAAGCAGGAAGCGGAAAAGGAAGGTTTGGACAAGATCTTCCGCGAAGCCGGGTTCGACTGGCGCGAGGCCGGATGCTCCATGTGCCTGGGAATGAATCCCGACATCCTGCAACCGGGCGAGCGTTGTGCTTCGACATCGAACCGGAACTTCGAGGGGAGACAGGGGCGTGGTGGACGTACACACCTTGTAAGTCCCGCCATGGCGGCAGCAGCTGCCGTAACCGGCCATTTCACCGATGTGCGTCGCTGGGAGTTCAAGTAATGCAGCCGTTTCGCGTACATACCGGACTCGTCGCGCCACTAGATCGCGCGAACGTCGATACGGACCAGATCATCCCCAAGCAGTTCCTCAAACGGATCGAGCGGACGGGCTTCGGCCAGTTCGCGTTCTATGATTGGCGGCTCCGTCCTGACGGAACTCCGAATGATTCTTTCGTACTGAATCAGCCAGACTATGCCGGCGCAAGCATCCTGGTGGCCGGAAAGAACTTCGGTTGCGGGTCTTCGCGCGAACACGCGCCATGGGCACTGGCGGACTATGGTTTCAAGGCAATTATCGCGCCGACATTCGCCGACATCTTCTACAACAACTCGCTTAAGAATGGATTACTGCTGGTGAGGTTGAGCGAAGTTGACGTTGCCGAACTGCTGAAGAAAGCCAAGACAAACGGCTATCAGCTCACAGTCGATCTGGAGCAATGCCGAGTTCATGACGACAGAGGATTCGAAGCTTCGTTCGAGATTGACCCATTCCGCCGCAGATGCCTGCTGGAAGGGTTGGACGATATCGGATTGACGCTCAGATTCGCCGACCAGATCGCGGCCTACGAGCAGCGGCACGTATAACTCGCCATAGCGCAACCATTTAGCTATTTCGTAAGCGCTTTAGAATCATGCGGTCAGAGGCGGACAGCGTTCTCGCCGCCGATGCTTCACCGCCGCCCCGCTCGGATTCGACTCTCTCTCCTCAGTTGCGACCTTGTCACAGTTTCTGCATCGAATGGAGTGTTAGGATAAAAAAAGTCACCAGTAACCGGCGTAAGCACGACGGTGGCGTATAGCACTCAGCTTTTATCCGGGAGAGGAAAAGGAATGGCGAGTAATCTGATTCAGGAAGTCACCGATGCCAACTTCGATCAGGATGTTTTGAAGTCCGATCAGCCGGTGGTAGTTGATTTTTGGGCGGCGTGGTGCGGACCCTGCCGCGCCCTGGCACCCGTCGTGGACGAGGTAGCCAACCAGTATCAGGGCAAAGTAAAAGTCGCAAAGATGGACGTGGACAAGAACGTCGCGACTCCCCAGCGCTACAACGTTCGCGGCATCCCGACCCTGTTGATCTTCAAAGGCGGCCAAGTTGCCGAACAGATCGTCGGATACGTCCCGAAAGAGACGATTGAGAAGGCTATTAATAAGCACGTGGTTGGGTAACCCAAGAACTCAAGATTAAAAAGCCCGGCTCAGCGAAGCCGGGCTTTTCTGCTTCAAGGGAGAAAAGAAGCTAGTACTTCCTGAGAACTCCAATCACTCTTCCCTGCACCTCGACGGTATGCGCGGGAACTACGATAGGCTGCATCCTAGTATTCGACGGTTGTAGCCGGATCTTTTCGCCTTCGCGATAGATACGCTTCAGGGTCGCATCCGATCCTTCTACCAGGGCTACCACGATCTCGCCGTCGCGGGCTGTTTTGGCGCTTTCGACGATCACGTAGTCGCCCTCGACGATGTGCTCGTCCTGCATGGATTCGCCAACAACCTTCAGGACGTAGACGTCTTTGGAACCTGCGAAATCGGATAGAGACAGCGTCTCTGGATTCTCAACGGCTTCGATCGGGCGCCCCGCAGCGATCCGGCCCATCAGTGGCAAGGTCAGCGGCGGGGGAGCCATGGTCTTCTTCAAACCGCCCTTAGGCGGGATGACATCAATCGACCGGCTTCGGTTGTAGTCGCGCTTGAGCAGGCCCTTCTTTTCGAGGTTGGAGATATGTTTGTGGACGGTGGCCAGCGAACTCAGGCCCAGGCCTTCGCCGATCTCCTCAAACGAAGGGGAGTAGCCGTTCCGCGCCACGAAATCGGAAATGAAGTCGTAAACCTGTTTCTGGCGCCGCGTAATAGCCATGCGCATGCCGTCCTAGCCAAGAAGTCAGAGCCTGAACTTCGGCGTAAGTATCGGCGAAAGGAAGGCGAAAGTCAATACTTCTCTTAAAGTGCGCGATGTAAGCGAAATGCTCAATTGCCGCGCCTATTACCTCCGCATACAATACCCAAACTCAGCGGATGGCTCGCTCACGGAGTAAACTGGTCTCGGTCTCATGTCGGAAATCGCAAAGCGCCTGGAAAGAGCGGAGAAATACCTTCAGAAGGGGAAACTGACTTCGGCGCTGGAAGAATTCCGTGAGGTCATCCGCGAAGATCCCTCGAACGACTCGGCCCGGCAACGTGCCGCCGACCTGTGCCTTTCGCTCGACCTCTCCAGCGAAGCTTGCTGCTATCTGGGCGATATTTTCGATCATGCCGTTGCCCTCGGACGCAGCCCCGAGGCAATCAATACCTACAAGAAACTGGCGCGCCTGACTTCTCCGGGGATCGAACGCACCTTCAAGTACGCACAATTAATCGAGCGCTCCAGTCCCCGCGAAGCGCTCGACAGCCTCAAGTCTGTTTTTCAGGCTTACATCACGAATGGTGATCGCGCCCAGGCGATGCAGACCATCAAGCGCATCGTCTCGCTCGAACCCTGCTCCGAGAACCTTAAGCGCGAAGCGGATCTGGCCGTGGCAATGGGCGACAACCGCAGCGCGGCGCTGTCGTTCCTGCAACTGGGCCGCATGGAGGAAGACAGCGGGCGCGATGGCGCTGCAATGTTCGAGCGTGCTTACTCGCTGGATCCCGAGAACCCCACAGCCGGGCTATCGCACGCACGCTGCCTCCTGCGGGACAGTCGCGCCGAGCAGGCCGTTGAAGTGCTCCAAACCGTCAAACTAGATACGACGGAATATCTCGAGTTATTCGCGAACGCCCTGCTGCTGGCCAACCAACCAGAGAACGCCGAACCCGTAATCACCCGGTACTACAAGCAGTCACCTGGCGCGATGCCTCTTATTGGAGAGGTGCTGAACTCATACATTTATAACGGCAAAACCGTTGAGGCCATCCATTTTGCCCGCGAGATCGAGCCTGAGATCAGCAAGCGCGGCGATATGCGCGATTTCCTGGGTTTAGTGAACGACCTGGTGCAGCGGCAGAATCCGGGGGTCGAGTTTCTTGAGTATCTGGCCCAACTTTTCAACACCGCGAATCGCGAACACGAATACTGCGACACTCTGCTGAAGCTCTTCGAACTGCACTTTGCAAATCGCAATTACATGAAAGCAGCCGAGTGCCTGGACCGCGCGTCAGAGGTGGATGCTTACGAGCCCGGCCATGAAGAACGCCTCGAATTGCTTCGCGGCAAGATCGATTCGAATCGCTTCAATTCCATTGCTAACCGGATCACGACGGTAACGCGAACCACAACCGCTGAAGCGACAGAAGATGATATTGAAGTCGAGCCGGAACCAGAAAAGCCGCAGGAGCCGACGATCCTGGAAGACCTGATGCTTCAGGCAGAAATCTTCCTGCAGTACTCCATGCGCTCAAAAGCCGTTGAGAGGCTCGAGAGAATTAACAAGCTCTTCCCACGGGAAGAGGAGAAACACGAGAAGCTCCTGAGCCTCTTCAATGCTGCCGGGTTCACTCCGAAGTACGAGGATGCCAGCCAAGCGCAGCAAGCGACATCGACGGCGGTTAACAATGAGAACGCTGTCGATAACTTCGCGCGGGTGACGGAAATTACGCGCAATATCGCGCGACAATCGAGCATCAAATCCGTTCTGTTCACCACGGTCAACGACGTGGGACGGCACTGGAACGTTTCGCGGTGCGTTGCAGGTCTGAGCGCACCGGGGAAACCTCCGTCGGCTGCGATGGAGTACTGTGCATCTGGTGTGCCGAAATCTGACGTCATGGGACTTGCCCGATTGATCTCGACTCTACAGACGCAAGCCGTCGCCGCCGGGGGGCCAGTCTCATTCGAGAAAGCACAAACTGCGCCGGAACTCTCGTCAATTCGCCAGGTCCTGATCGCGCAAAAGATTGAATCGCTGATCGCCGTTCCGATGAAGGATGGCGACGAACACATCGGCATTGTCATTCTCGAACAGTGCGGAAATGCCCGAATATTCCGCAAAGTGGACCAGATTGTTCTGAACACTATCTCGGAGCAGATCGTGATCGCGGTCAACAACGCGCGTCTGCGGAGCCTGGTGAAGAGCCTTGCTCCCACGGACGAAAAGTCGGGGCTGCTGCGCCGCTCGTCTTACCTCGACGTCCTTCTATCCGAGGTTCAGCGCAGCCTGCAAACGAAGTCTCCCGTCACGGTCGTGCTCATGAACTTCGGTTCCGCATCGGCATTGGTCAAGGAAGTAGGCGAGCCCACGGTCGAATTTGCCATGCAGGAGGTCGGTCATGTGGTTACGGCCAACATCCGGCAGAGCGACCTGGCGGTACGTTACGGGCTCACTACCATCGCGCTCATTCTCTCCGATACCACTGACAAGAATGCTTTCTTTGTAATCGACAAGTTGCGGAAGAAGACCGCCACGATGCGAGTGCCCGGGAAGAACGACCCTGTGACACTGACGGCCGGTATCGCCGAACTCGTGATGCAGTCCAAGTTCGAAGCCGTGGACATCGTGACTGAAGCGATCAACCGAGTGGAGAGCGCCCTCGAAATTGCCCGCCATGAAGGCGGCAACAGCGCCCATGCTTTGGCTCCCATGTTCGAGGCAAACGCCGTCAGCGCCTGATTTGTCCCACCCTCTGCCCCGCTGATACACTAGTTCGTTTTCGAACGGTCGTTCGAACTTTTCTGGGGTGCAATGCCAAATAGTACCGACATCGTCATTGTCAGCGGCGTACGCACGCCGATGGGCCGTTATTGCGGCAAATTGAAAGACTTTACCGCCATGGAACTTGGCGCCGCAGCAGCCAAAGGCGCACTTGAACGCGCCGGAGTGGACCCAAAGGACGTTGACCACGTCGTCTTCGGAAATGCCCAGCAGACGTCTGGCGATGCTCTCTATGGCGCGCGTCACGTGGGATTGCGGGCGGGCGTCCCCATCGAGACACCTGCGTTGACAGTGAACCGCCTGTGCGGATCGGGCATGCAGTCGCTGGTCACGGCGGCGCAAATGATCCAGTTGGGCGAGGCCAACGTCGTTCTTGCGGGCGGAATGGAGTCGATGTCGCAGGCTCCGCACGTAATCCGCGGCATGCGATGGGGCGTGGGTCTTGGCGAAGGCAAGCTCGAAGACTCACTGATGGTCGCATTGCTCGACACCTACTGCGGTCTTTACATGGCGAATACTGCTGAACTTTATGCAGAGCAGCAAGGCATCACACGCGAGATGCAGGACGAGTTCGCACTGCGCTCACAGAGGTGTGCGGATGATGCGTACAAAGCCGGCCGCCTTCAGGAAGAACTTGTTCCCGTTCCGCTGAAGAACCGCAAAGGCGAACCAAGCGGCGAAATGTTCACGGAAGACGATCATCGCCGTCCAGAAACTACGATCGAGAGCCTGCAAAAACTGAAGCCCGCATTTGGCAAGAATGGTTCCGTAACCGCTGGAAATGCCAGCGGGATCGTCGACGGCGGGGCCGCCGCGGTCATGATGAATTTGGATGAAGCGCAGAAGCGTGGGCTGAAGCCGCTGGGGCGTATCGTCAGTTGGGGCATTGCTGGTGTGGATCCGAAGATCATGGGCAGTGGTCCGGTACCCGCGTCGAAGATGGCGCTGAAGAAAGCGGGGCTAACCCTTGCAGACGTCGACCTGATCGAAGTCAATGAAGCGTTTGCCGCACAATACTTGGCGGTCGAAAAAGAACTCGGACTCGATCGCGAGAAGGTGAATGTCAACGGCGGTGCCATTGCCTTGGGCCATCCGCTGGGCGCGACAGGGACGCGGTTGGTGATTACACTTCTTCACGAACTGCGGCGGCGCGGAAAGAAGTACGGCCTCGCGACGGCTTGTATAGGTGGTGGACAAGGGATCGCAGTGATCGTGGAAGCTTTTAAGTAATAACCGCGGATTGCGCGGATTGTTACGGATTTGGAGAAACCGATGGAAATCAAGAAGGTAGGCGTCTGCGGTTGCGGTCTGATGGGCTCGGGCATTGCGCAGGTTTCGGCGATGGCCGGATTCGACGTGGTCGTCCTTGAGGCTGACCAAAAGTATCTCGACAAAGGCTTCACGGGAATTCAGAAGTCACTGGCGAAGTTCGCCGAGAAGGGCACTCTGAAGGAATCGGCGGAAACTGTTTATGGTCGTCTAAAGGGCACAACCAACGCCCAGGATCTCGCCGACTGCGACATCGTGATCGAAGCCATTATCGAGAACGTACCCGACAAAAAAGCGCTGTATTCCAAGCTCGATGGCATCGTGAAGGAGGGGGCAGTGTTCGCGACGAACACGTCTTCCATTTCCGTAACGGAACTGCTCACCGCCACCATGCGTCCGGAACGCTTTGTTGGGCTGCACTTCTTCAATCCGGTTCCGCTGATGAAACTAGTGGAAGTCGTGCGTACGATTGCCACGGACGAGCAGGTCTTCGAAGCGGCCTTCAATTTCGCCCGGAAACTGAACAAGATTCCCGTCCGCACCAGCGACAAGACTGGCTTCATCGTAAACCGCCTGCTGGTTCCCTACTTGCTCGATGCGATCCGCGCCTACGAAGAGGGTGTCGGCTCCATCGAGGACATCGATTGGGCAATGCGCCTGGGCTGCGGCTATCCGATGGGCCCGTTCACGCTGCTCGACTTCGTCGGTCTCGACACCACGTACTACATCACCCACGTGATGTTTGATGAATTTAAGGAGCGCCGTTTCGCCGCGCCCCCGCTGCTAAAGCGCATGGTGCTAGCGGGCTGGTATGGTCGCAAAAGCGGCAAGGGATTCTACGATTACACCAATCCCGAGAAGCCGGTGGCGAACGATGCGGCTTTGCGCGGTTTCGCCGCTGAAGCACGGCACGCAACCGGAGCTTAGGCGTGAGCGAAGTTGTTTATATGCCGCTGCTCGACGAAGGCACTGAAACCTGGCGCCCAGTTCACGCGGCTTTGTTGCACGACGATGTCTACGAAATTGAAGTAGACGAGGAGCCCCAGGGCGAACGCTGGATGTTTCCGCCGCGGTCGCACGTCCGTTGCCGTGAGCATGTCTTTCACGATGGTCATCGTGGACTGCTGGCGTATGAACTAGTGGAGTAAAAAGCTGTCATATAGATTCACGAGGAACTCATATGAGCACAAGCACTGTTCCCACCGCCTTTGAGAACATCATTTACGAGAAAAAGGGCGCCATCGCCTACGTCACCGTCAACCGCCCCAAAGTCCTGAATGCCCTCAACATGGCAACCATGGCCGAACTCCGCGCTGCATTCTTCGACGCGAAGGATGACTCCGTCGTTCGCGTGGTCTTGCTAACCGGCTCGGGCGAAAAAGCCTTCATCGCCGGTGCCGATATCAGTGAATTGCAGAAGCTGTCTCCCGTAGAGGCGAAAGAGTACACGCATCGCGGTCAGACCGTGCTCGACCTGATTGAGAATCTCGGAAAACCCGTCATTGCGTGCATCAACGGATTCGCTCTCGGCGGCGGATGCGAAGTCGCGATGGCCTGCACCATGCGTCTTGCCTCCGAAAATGCAAAGCTTGGCCAACCCGAAGTCAAACTCGGCGTGATTCCGGGATACGGCGGCACCCAGCGCCTTCCGCGGCTTGTCGGCAAGGGCATCGCGATGCAGCTCAATCTCACAGGTGAAATGATCACCGCACAGGAAGCCCACCGAATCGGCCTCGTCAACGAGGTTGTACCCGCCGCCGATCTCATGCCGCGCGCAGAAGCACTGGCGGCGAAGATCATCGCCAATGCGCCATTAGCTATCCGCTACTGCATGGAAGCCATAAACAAGGGCATGGAGATGACACTCGCGGAAGGGCTTTTCGTCGAGGCGACGCTGTTCGCTGTCACCTGCGCCACAGAAGACAAAAAGGAAGGCACGACGGCTTTCCTCGAAAAACGTGTGGCTAACTTCAACGGGAAATAAGCTATTGACCAGACTGAGAGAAATAATCCTTCGGTCCCGTTATTTTTAGCTTCCTGTCTATAGTTTTCACTTCCATGGTTTTCGATTTTCCGGGCGACGGTGGCTCTGTCGCAGAAAACGTCACCGCATATAGGCCATCCAGCAGTTGCTGAACTTTCGTGAATACGCCGGGGAAGTCCTTCTTCCCCAGATTATGAAAGATGCGCCCACCGGTCTCATCCACGAACTTTTGCAGGTTGGGGTCGCCGTTCATCAACACGTCGACCGAGTATTCCTGAGTGTTTATGGCAAAGATGGTTATGCCTGCCTTTTGGGCCGCAGTGATGACCTCGTTTCGAGGATGTTTGCTGTTGTTATCGTTGCCATCACTCAGAATGATCAGCACTCGCCTGGCCGGGCCTGCGGGTAATTTGCTGAATGCACCGGCGGCGAGCAGCATTCCATCGAAAAGCGATGTTCCGCCACCGGGTTGAAGATTCAGTTGGAGTTTCTCGAACTCGCCCAGCGCCAGCCATTCCGTAGGTGTCGGAGTTGTATTCGCAACCACCACCATCAGGCGATTTGCAGGATTTTGAATCGATGTCTTCATGAAATCGTAGGCGCCCTGAACGGTCGGGTTGTAGAGAGGGTTGGACTTTTGCGAGTTGCTGCTGTCGATCACGACAGCCATGTGCAGTGGTAAATCCTTCATCGGCTGCACCAACGTGACAGTAACAGGCTTTCGGTTCTCCAGCGCCTGGATACTGCCGGCCGTAATGTCCGGAACTGGTTGGCCATTCCGGTCAGTCACCACGCACTGGATCGTCACTTGATTCGGGTTAGTCTGTCCCAGCAACGACAAGCCAGTAAGCGTTAACAAACCAACAAGCAAAAGGACGGCGCCAGAGGAACTCAGAATCGTGGTTTTCATGGTTCTGACCCGGAAATGTACCTTAACCGAGGCAAATTGCGGAACCGTGTCATCGCTTTTCTCGGGCAGGATTACCAAAATAGGACAACCGGCTTCAATCGCCTGAACAGGCCATTCCGTCCCTAAGAATGAACTTTTCGGGCATTTCGAGCGTATCCTTTGGGCAGAATGTCACGTCGCCGGGGAATTTCTTTGCGCGAACCCGTGTTTGTTGCTTTAAGCACCCTTCGCGCGCATAAACTTCGCTCCTTCCTCATGCTGCTGGGGATCATCTTGTCTGTCTCCACGCTGATCGTGGTGGTGGCCCTGATCAACGGGACAAATCAGTACATTCAGGAGCGCGTCGCCAATATGGGCGCAAACGTGTTCCTGCTTAGCCGGTTTGGGGTAATCACGAATGCGGAAGACTTCACCAAAGCCATGCGGCGGAACCGGAACATCACCTGGGAGGACTACGAAGATCTCCGTGACAATCTGAAATTGCCCCAAGCCATCGGCGTGGAAGTCCGCAAGCGGGGCACGGTTCGATTCGGTAATGAAACGCTCGAGGACACCGACGTCAGGGGCGTAACGGCGAACATCGCCGATATGGATGTGCAGGAGACCCGGTCCGGTCGCTACATAAGCGAAAGCGACACAGACCACCGCACTTATATCGCGTTCGTGGGGGTCGAAGTCGTAAACCGTCTTTTCCCTAATCAGGAGCCACTCGGGAAAGTCATCAACGTGGACGGTCGTCAGTTTGAAATTGTTGGCGTGGCTAAGGAAGTAGGAACGGTCCTGGGACAATCACAGGACAACTTTGTGTATGTCCCGGTCACTACCTGGCTCAAGGCTTATGGCTCCGCGAACAACAGCATTACCATCAACGTTCAGGCGCAAGGCCCGGAGTGGATGTCACGTACCCAAGATGAAGTAAGAGCTAGGATGCGCGCTCGCCGACACCTCGGCAGCAACGAAGAAGACAATTTCGGATTCCTGTCGTCGGAATCCATCATGACGCTTTGGAATAACCTGACGGGCGTTCTGGCTTCTGGCATGGTCGGAATCGTCTCGGTCTTTCTGGTCATCGGCGGGGTTGTGATCATGAACGTGATGCTGGCTAGTGTGACCGAGCGTACCCGTGAGATCGGCGTCAGGAAATCCATGGGCGCACGGCGCAGCGACATTTTGTTGCAGTTTCTTGTCGAAACCTCTGTTATGTCAGCCGTTGGCGGAGCTGTGGGTATTCTGCTGGCGTGGATTATCGCTCTAATTGTGAATTACGCCGACCTGCTTCCGATGTCGGTACCTCTTTCAGCAGTCATGATTGCGCTGCTGGTATCGACGGCAGTAGGCATGTTCTTCGGTGTGTATCCGGCTCGCAAGGCAGCGAAACTCGATCCCATCGAAGCGCTGCGGGCGGAGGCATGATGAAGATCGCTCGAAAGAGAATCGAATTCGGCGAGAACGAGCGCATGGCGTTCAGTTCGCTCCGTGAGCACAAGGTACGTTCGCTGCTGACGGTCTTCGGCGTCGTGATCGGTGTGACCGCCCTGGTCGTAGTCTCGTCCATTCTCGTCGGAGTCGATAAAGATATGCGCGACTACCTGAGCGACTACGGCACCGAGACCCTCTTTATCTTCAAGTGGAATCCAGGTATCCACGTAGGCCGTATGAGCGCCGAGGAACGGGCCCGCAAGCCGGTCACCTACGAAGACGCCATGGCGATCAAGGAAGAAGCCCCGCACATCAAGAATGTTGCCGTAGAGGTGTTTCCGCGCGTAACGCCTGGCCGTCCCTCACGAACGCCTCCTACCATCCGCTACAAGAACAACGAAGTGTACGGGATCGAGCACAGCGGCACGATTCCCTCTTACGAACAGGTCTACAACACCCGCATGGCCGCCGGACGTTTCTTCAACGAAGCCGAAAACATGCACAGGGTTGATGTCGCGGTTCTCGGATACGACCTGAAGGAAGCGCTATTCGGACAGGAAGAGCCCATTGGCAAGCAGGTGCTGGTCGAAGGCGTAACCTACACCGTGGTCGGCATCATGGAGAAACGCAAGGGCACCCTGATGCACGACGACTCGGCCGACAAGAACGTGCTTGTGCCTTACCAGACATATAAACGTCATCATCCGGCAGATGACGAGCACTTCATCGGCGCGCAGGCGTATCCGAATTCGAAAGCCGAAGCGGAAGATGAAGTCCGCGGAATCCTGCGCCGCCGCAGAAACGTCCCCTTCAGCAAGCCCGATAACTTCGGTGTCTCCAGCGCCGAACAAGTAGCCGACCAGTTCCGGCAGATCATGAGCGTCGTCGCCTTGCTGATCGTGGTCGTCAGCTCGATCGGGCTGCTCATCGGCGGCGTTGGCGTGATGAATATCATGCTGATGTCCGTTACCGAACGCACCCGTGAGATTGGGGTACGCAAAGCCATCGGGGCGCGAAGACGAGACGTCATCCGCCAATTCCTGACCGAAGCTGTCGCCCTCACCGCAGCAGGCGGTGTAATCGGCATCATCATTGCCGTCTTCATCAGCCTGATTGTTCAGAAAGCCCTGAACTTCCCGTCTGCGATTCCACCCTGGGCCATTGGCCTAGGAGTGGGCGTATCGATGGGTGTGGGTCTTTTCTTCGGAATGTACCCTGCTGTGAAAGCAGCAAGGCTCGATCCTGTGGAAGCGCTACGCTACGAGTAGCGATTTCTTCCGGGTCCGTCCACATTCACGCGCGCGCCAAGTTTGTTATATTTTTGTGTACTCCTCTTTCATGCGCACCCGCTATGCCAACTGGATGTACTCGTGGGAGACCCGTCTCACCATGCGCGATACCAATCGCGTGGTGCGTCCCTTTGAATGGGGACTCGAGTGGACCCGGGATTTTCCCTATGTAAACGGCAACTATCCCGCCGAAGCAGCCGATATGGAGCGCTATTTCCATGCGCTCAACGAAAAGCTGGTGGCTCATAGCGACGAGTTCTTCTCGTACAAGCCGCCGGCTGACTATCGCGTGGAGCGCCGTCCAGCCATGCGCATGGGTACCGGACAGAACGCCCTGCCCGAACCGGACCAACCGGAAATCGCGGAATTTCTCCGTTTCACATCGCCGGTCCGAACGCCTTATCCCGAGAACGATCTCGTCAATGCCCGCTGGTTTCCGGCGAAGAACCCTAATAGCTGCGCGATGGTCGTAATGCCCCAGTGGAACTCCGACGCCTTCGGCCACAACGCTCTCTGCAAGATCTTCAACTGGTTCGGCATCTCGGCGCTGCGCCTCAGCAAGCCCTACCACGATGTCCGTAAGCCCGGCGAGATCGAGCGTGCCGACTACGCGGTTTCCGCTAACGTCGGCCGCACGCTCAGCGCCGCACGTCAGGCCGTCATCGACGTCCGCTGCTGTCTCGACTGGCTCCAGCAGCAGGGCTACAAACGCTTCGGAGTTCTAGGCACCAGCCTCGGCTCCTGCTACGCCTTCATCGCCAGCGCCCACGACCAGCGCCTTGAAGTAAACGCCTTCAATCACGCCTCCACATATTTCGCCGACGTCGTCTGGACCGGCCAATCCACGCGACACATTCGGGAAGGAATCGAACACGCCATCTCGCTTGATAGCCTCCGTAAATCATGGCTGGCGATCAGCCCCATGGCGTATTTCGACAAGTTCGCCCGCTGGCCGAAGAAGTCCCTGATCGTGTACGCGAAATACGACCTCACCTTTCTGCCCGAATTCTCACAGCATGTCGTCGAGGAATTTCAGAAATGGAAACTCGATGCGAAGGTCGCAGTGCTTCCCTGCGGCCACTACACCACCGGCGAGACGCCCTACAAATACATGGACGCCTGGCATCTCGGACGTTTCGTGAAAAACGCGTTCCGCTAAGTGTCGCAATTCGCGCCGCTACTCTCGAATTGCGTTGAGCCAGCTTACGTTTTTGTCTAGCTTGGTGGCAGGCAAAAGCAGAAATTCCCTCCCCTCGTTTCTCCTGCCAGCAATGGAAAGGCGCGCTGTCTCATGACAACGCGCCTCATTTGTCTCTGGACCATCGGTCCTACTTGTTCTTCCAGACGGGCTTTCTCTTCTCCAGAACGGCCCTCAACCCTTCCTGTGCATCCTCCAGGTCCATGAGTTGGTTCAAGTAGATATCGTGCGACCGCCTGATCGCCTCATTCAGCGGCATGCCCATGGTCGAACCGATCACCTTTTTGGTCATCTCCAGTACCGGGGCACTGATCTCGCCGATCCTCCCCAGCACCTCCTGCACCGTTTTGGCCAGTTCCGCCTCGGGCACCATTTTGTTGATAAGCCCGACCTGGAGTGCTTCGTCAGCCGACATAGGCTGTCCGGTCAGAATCAACTCATACGTCTTCTTCGGGCCGATCAGCTGCGGCAGCATGATGGCGGCGAAGGGCGGAAACACACCCATCTTCACTTCCGGCTGGGCGAAGCGTGCGTTCGGGGTCGCAATGATCATGTCGCCGAAGGCCACCAGTTCCGACCCGGCGCCGATTGCCTGCCCGTTGACCACGACGATCAACGGCTTGGAAATCTCCGACACCGCCTGGAAAACTCGCGTAAATGCATCCAGGGTCTGAAAAACCCTCTCCGGCCTTGAATCCTCCAGCGAAATCCCGGCCGAAAACATCTTCTGGTTCGAATCCAGCATGATGCACTTGATGTCGCCGCGGCCGTTCAGGCTCTCGATCGCCTCCGCCAGTTCCGTCATCATAGGCACGGTTAGCACGTTGTACGGCGGGTGGTTCATGGTGATATGCGCCACAAACGTGGACGTGTCGAACACAATGAACTTGAAGCTCTTCCCTGCCGCTGTCGAACTGGCAGACGCCATTAAGCCCTCCGATTGAACCCACAGGAATGCGAGCGCATTATCGAATAAGTGCGCCATTCGGGGCAAGCATTGGAACACCTTACGAACGGTGTTGGCCGGAATGTTTGTCCTGCCAGACCGGTTGTGATGTCCGTCATGGCGGGGTGTTTGGTGCCATCGTAGCCTAGCTGGTTAGTCGGAGGCGTGTGCATGCACGAGGCCGTACACCGGCTTTGGCCGGAACTGGATTGGATTTCCAATCCCGACCTGCGCGAGAAGACTGCTCGCACCTGGGAGCGGGCTTTGGAACTGAGCCCACTGAAACCCGAAGACCTGGAACGTATCCCGTTCACCTTGTTGGTTGCGAACTGCCCCACCACTTTCATGGAGCACAAACGGTGCGTGGTACACATCGCCCGTAAGGCCGCCGAGTCCATGAAGGAATTCATGGGCAATGCCTTGCCAATCTGTACCGATACAGTGATCGCAGGTGCCATCCTCGCCGACGTCGGCAAGCTCCTCGAGTACGAAACCGTCGACGGCAAAGCCAAACAGAGTAAACGCGGCGAGATGCTCCGCCACCCATTCACCGGCGTCGCCCTGGCGATGGAATGCGGAGTGCCCGACGAAGTCTGCCACATCATCGCCGCTCACGCCGCCGAAGGAGACCTGGTGAAACGCACGACCGAGGCGTACATCGTGCATCACGCTGACTTCATGTCGTTTCTGCCGTTCAAGAATCTAGGTAAGTAGAACGAGTTCAAAGAAAAAGGACGACGTATGACCACTGCCACCACGGCTTCCCCTGCTGCGAAACCAGTCACGAAGAAAGAAACGATTTCTGCCGTCATGGCTAAATGGACGGCCGGCCTGAAGTTCGAACATCTCTCCCAGGACGCCGTCTATCAGGCCAAGCGCTACCTGCTCGACTCGGCCGGCTGTGCGCTCGGCGGATACCAGCAACACGATGTCGTCATCGCCCTCGACGTCCTCCGCGAAATCGCAGGACACGGCAAGTGCACCCTCATCGGATCGGGCGAAACGATGGACGCCGTCTCGGCCTCGCTCGCCAACGCCCTGATGATCCGCTGCATGGATTACAACGACATCTACTGGAAGCAGGACCCATCGCACCCGTCCGACATCTTCCCCGCCGCGATGGCCGCATGCGAGCGCATGGGTAGCGACGGCCGCGAACTCATCGTCGGCTTCGTCCTCGGACACGAGTTCGAACAGCGCTTCTGCGAAGCAGCCTTCCCGGGCATCCGCGAGCGCGGATGGCACCATGCCACGTTGACCGCATTCGTTTCCCCAATCGTCGCCGGACGCGCACTGAAGCTCTCGTGGGAGCAAATTCAGCACGCCATCGGTATCTCGGCCTCACGTCATTGCACCCTCGGCGCAGTCACCGCCGGCAAGCTCACAATGATGAAGAACACCGTGGATCCGATGGCCACGCAGTCGGGCATGTTCGCCGCCTTGCTTGCCGAAAAAGGCTATAGCGGCCCCGAGCACGTCATCGACGGCAAAGAAGGCCTCACCCACTGCTTCGGTCCTGAGTGGAAGCTGAACATCCTGACCGACGGTCTGGGCGAAGGTTGGCGCATCACCGATTGCTCCATGAAGGCATTCCCCACGGAAGCCCTCACCCACACGCCCATTTCGGCCGTCCTGGCCATAGTCAAAGACAACAACCTCAAGCCGGAACAGGTGAAGGAGGTCCACGTTCGCACCACCGCCCGTGGCGCCGATATCCTCAGTGACCCGAGCAAGTACGATCCGCACACGAAGGAAACAGCCGACCACTCGTTGCCCTACGTGATTGCCGCGGCAGTCGCCGAGCGTCAGGTAACGCCCCTGCAATTCACGATGGGCAAGATCATGGACCCAACGATCCGCGCACAACTGAAGAAAGTGGTTGTCGTCGCAGATCCCGAAATCGAGAAGGTCTTCCCGGCATTGCAGCGCGTCGTGGTGAAGATCACCACCACGGACGGACGCACGTTTGAGAAGCAACTCGATTATCCGAAAGGCGATCCGCGCAATCCGCTGACCGACCGAGAAATTGAAGAAAAGTTCGAAGCACTCGCTGATCCGGTCATGACCAAATCCGCACAGCAGAAGCTGAAAGACGCCGTGTGGAGCCTGGAGAAATGCGATTCCGTAAGTGCATTGATGAAGTTGATGAAAGCAGACAAATAACACGCAGCACCGGCGACTCGCCGGCTCTCGGTGCGGGCGATTTGCCGCACCAGATCAGTACCGAGGTGAATCATGGGCCAGACAATCGTAGAGAAAATAGCACTTGCTTACATGACGGAAGGGCCATCGCGTCCGCTGCGCGCGGGCGACTTCGTCTCCATCAAGCCGCGCCATATCATGACGCACGACAACACCTCGGCAGTGATCAAGAAGTTCAAGTCCATCGGCGCAAAACGTGTCTTCAACCACCAGCAGCCGGTGTTCGCTCTTGATCACGACATCCAGAACCAGTCTGAAGACAACCTCAAGAAGTACGCCGCGATCGAGGCCTTCGCACGCGAGCACCACATCGATTTCTATCCGGCGGGAACCGGCATCGGCCATCAGATCATGATGGAGCGCGGCTACGTCGTACCCGGTTCTTTCGTTGTCGCCAGCGACTCGCACTCCAACATGTACGGCGCCCTCGGCGCGATCGGCACGCCGGTTGTTCGCACCGACGCCGCCGCAATCTGGGCAACCGGCGAATTCTGGTGGCAGATACCACGCACCGTCCAAGTGGAACTCAAGGGCGAGTTGCAGAAGGGCGTAAGCGGCAAGGACGTAATCATCGCCCTCTGCGGTCTCTATAACAAAGAAGAGGTCTTGAACGCCGCCGTCGAATTCCGTGGGCACGGAGTCGCGTCGCTCTCCATGGACGCGCGCATGAGCATCGCCAACATGACCACCGAATGGGGAGCGCTCGTTGGCTGGTTCCCGTGCGACCAGGCGACTATTGCCTACATGCGGCAGGTTCGCGACCGTCTCAAAGCCGAGGGTAATCAGCGCGTCACCGACGATGACATCGAACATTGGGTCTGCTGTGCTTTGCGCCCCGACGTGGACGCCACCTACTCCTCTTACATCACTCTTGACCTCAGCGAAGTCACGCCGCACGTGAGCGGTCCAGACACGGTGCAGGTGATGGCCTCTCTCGCCGAGATCCAGCCGAAGAAGATCCCGGTCAATAAGGCGTATTTGATCTCCTGCGTGAACTCGCGCCTGGAAGACCTCGAAGCCGCCGCGCGCGTCCTCGAGGGCAAGAAGATTTCGCCATCCGTGAAGTTCTACCTCGGAGCAGCCTCCAAAACCGTGCAGGCCGAAGCCGAGCGTCGTGGTGTATGGAAAACCATTGTTGACGCCGGAGCCATCGCGCTGCCTCCGAGTTGCGGCCCGTGCATCGGACTGGGAACCGGACTGCTTGAATCGGGCGAGATCGGAATCTCGGCCACCAATCGCAACTTCAAGGGACGCATGGGCGCCAAAGATGCACAGTGCTACCTGGCATCGCCCGAAGTCGTAGCCGCTTCCGCAGTCGCCGGATACATTACGACAGGAAACGGTACCGCTGCGAAACCACTCACTCGCGATTACGCTCTAGCCGATCTTCCCGAAGTTGCTCCGGAAAAGGTCAGCATCATTCAGGGCTTCCCTGAGCGCGTGAAAGGGCGTCTGGTCTTCCTGCCGAAAGACAACCTGAATACCGACGGCATCTACGCCGGCGCTTATACCTATCGCGAAGACATGACGACCGAAATGATGGCAAAGGTCATCTTCGACAACTACGACGCCTCGCTGCCCTCGCGTGTACAGAAAGGCGATGTTGTCGTAGGCGGATTCAATTTCGGAACCGGATCGAGTCGCGAACAGGCCGTCACCGCGCTCAAAGCCGCAGGCATTCCGCTCGTCATCGCCGGGTCGTTCTCGCAAACGTATCTGCGTAACGCGTTTAACAACGGCTTCCTCTGTATCGAGGTGCCCGAACTCGTGAAGAAATTAAAGGCAGTATTCACCGGGACGGAGAAGTCCTTCATCCCCGGCGACGAGATCGAAGTGGATTTCACCAGCGGAACCGTTACTTTTCGCGGCACAAAGTACACCTTCCCAGCGATGGGTAGCGTGCCGCAACGTTTGGTCGTCGCAGGTGGAGTGGAGAATCTGGTGTCCAAGAGATTGGGAATTTCGAAATAGCACGGGTTGTCAACAATCGTGCCGCGCGATGACCCGATGGCCCGATGACTCGATCACCCGATTAGTTTGACAGGAGAGATTATGAGCAAGAGAACGGTGATTACGATGCCCGGCGACGGCATCGGAAATCAGGTACTGCCCGAAGCGATTCGCGTTTTGAATGCGGTTGGCTTTGAAGCGAACTATATCCACGCGGACATCGGATGGGAAATTTGGTGCAACGAAGGCAATGCCCTTCCCGAACGCACCATCAAACTGCTCGCCGAGCACAAACTCGGACTGTTCGGCGCCATCACTTCAAAGCCTAAGAAAGCGGCCGACGCGGAACTCAAGCCCGAACTGCGCGATAAGGGTTTCAGCTATTTCAGCCCAATCGTGACCATGCGGCAGAAGTTCAATCTCGACATCTGCATGCGTCCGTGCATCGGATTTCCAGGCAATCCGCTGAACTTCATCCGCAAGAAACCGCAGGGAGGATTCGAAGAACCGCAAGTCAATGTAGTTGTCTTCCGCCAGAACACCGAAGGACTTTACGCCGGTGTCGAATGGTCGAATCCTTCGGCGCAGGTGCGCGATGCGCTCGCCACTCACTCGAAGTTCAAGCCATTCTCTTCCGTCAAAGGCGAGGACCTGGCGATCTCCGTCCGCATCATTACCCGCGCAGCGGCCGAGCGCATTTGCCGCGCGGCATTCGAGTACGCCAAGAAGTTCGGCTACAAGAATGTGACTATCTGCGAGAAACCGAATGTGCTTCGCGAAACCAGCGGACTGATGGAAGAAGTCGCGAAGCAGGTCGCGAAGGACTATCCGAATATTCCGCTGTGGTCCACCAACATCGACGCGCAGTGCATGTGGCTCACCAAGAATCCGGAAGACTATGGAGTCATCGTGGCGTCGAATCTATTCGGGGACGTCATCTCTGACGCATTCGCAGGCCTGATCGGCGGACTTGGGTTTGCCGCTTCCGGAAACATCGGACAGGAAGTTGCCGTCTTCGAACCAACACACGGATCTGCTCCGAAGTACGCCGAGCTCAATCCTCCGATCGTGAATCCGATTGCGATGATCCTCTCGGCAGCGATGATGCTCGACCACGTCGGCGAGACCGCAAAAGCCGGCATGATCCGCACGGCAATCGCAGGCGTTGTTGCGGAAGGGAAAGTCCGCACCTACGACATGATGCGGATTCCCGGCGGGGCAAAGTCGATCTCGCAAGGCGCAGCTTCAACCACACAGATGACCGACGCGATCCTGCACGAACTGGAGAAAGTTCAAGCGCGGGAGTTGGTGGCGTCAGCAACCAAGTAAGGACGTAGAGCAATGTCCAGCATTGCACACACAGAAACAACCCAGACTTACACAGCTGGTCGGAGCGGAAAGGATGTCCGCTCCGATCTGGCTGTTCACTTCACTCCACGCAATTCCGGCGGAATCGAGATCGAATTGGTCTCGCGGGTAGCGACTTATTACGGTGATTCCATCAAGGCGCAAGTCCTCGACGTCCTGAAGCAGATGTCCGTTGTGGACGCTTCCGTGAAGATTGAGGACGAAGGCGCGTTGCCGTTCGTCATTTCGGCACGAGTGGAAGCAGCGGTCCGTCGTGCGTGGAGCGGAAAGGGCAAGCGCGTTTTGCCGGAACGAACTGCGCACATTCCCGCGGCACAACGGGATCGGCTGAGAAGATCGCGGCTGTACTTGCCAGGTTCGGAGCCTAAGTACTTTACCAATGCGGCGCTTCATCAGCCCGATGCGGTGATTCTCGATCTGGAAGATTCGGTCCATCCGAGCGAGAAGGACGCGTCGCGAATCCTCGTCCGCAACGCTTTGCGCTGTATCGACTTCGCTCAGTGCGAGCGCATGGTACGTATCAACCAGCTTCCGCTTGGACTGGCTGATCTGGAAGAAGTCATTCCTGAACATCCTGACCTGATCCTGATTCCGAAGACCGAAACGCCGGAACAAGTCATCGAAGTGGCGCGCAAGATCGCCGAAGTGAAGCGGCAGTACGCGATGTCAGGTCCGATCTGGCTGATGCCGATCCTCGAATCAGCGCTTGGCATCGAGAACGCGTTTGCCATCGCCAAGGCCGATGAATCCGTCGTCGCCCTTACGATTGGCCTCGAAGACTACACAGCCGATCTCGGAGTGGTGAAGACCGTCGAAGGCAGCGAGTCCCTTTATGCGCGAACACGCCTGGTAAATGCCGCGAAAGCCGCAGGCGTTCAGGCGATCGATTCGGTCTTCGGCGATGTTGGTGACATGGATGGATTGCGCGCGTGGGGCGAGCGCTCGCGCGGAATGGGCTTTGAGGGAATGGGCTGCATTCATCCGGGACAGATCGAGATCATTCATCGAGCTTATGCTCCAACGGACAAAGAGATCGAGAAGGCGCTGAAGATCGTTGTGGCATTCGAAGACGCCAAGGCGCAAGGTCTTGGGGTGGTTTCGCTGGGGTCGAAGATGATCGATCCTCCAGTCGTGAGCCGCGCAGTCAAACTGGTGCAGCGCGCGAAACAGATGGGATTAGTGCAATGAGCATCGATACACAAGTCGCAGTGGAACTGGAGAAGAACGCAGCGGGAAGAATTGTTCCGCTCAACGTTAACGGCCGCGAACAAACACCGTTTCAGGGAGTTGGGAATTACGAGCCGAAAGGCCGCAAAGCTGCTCCGCCGATTCGGTCGAACCGCGATTATCCCGAGAACGGCGACAAGCGCGTTCCGGATTTGGAAACTGCACTCCGTCTTTGCGGCTTGAGTAATGGAATGGTGATTTCGTCGCACCATCATTTGCGCGATGGCGACGTGATCGCTTTGCAGGCACTGCAAACAGCGGCGAAGATGGGTGTTCGCGACTCGATGTGGTTTCCGTCAGCTTCGTTCCCTTCGCAGAAGCCCGTGATCGATCTGATGGAAAATGGAGTCGTTCATCATATTGAAGGATCGATGAACGGTCCGCTTGGTGATTACTGCACGCAAGGCAAGATGCGCGGAATGGGCATCCTGCGCTCGCACGGCGGAAGATGGCAAGCGATTCAGGATGGTGAAGTTCATATTGATATCGCAGTCATTGCCGCGCCGACAGCTGATCCATTTGGAAACGCAACAGGCTCGATCGGCAAGTCGGCTTGCGGATCGCTTGGCTTTGCGCTCGCCGATTCGATGTATGCAGATCGCGTGATTGTCGTAACCGATAACCTGGTTCCGTTTCCGTGCATTCCGTGGCAGATCCAGGGCAACAACGTTGACTATGTTGTCGAAGTGCCTTCGATTGGCGATCCTTCAAAAATCGTTTCTGGGACGACGCAGATCACGCGAAGTCCCGATCGACTGATGATCGCTCGCTACGTCGCAGAGTTTTTGCGCGATACGGGGATCATGCACGACGGTTTCTCATTCCAAGCCGGTGCCGGGGGCATCGCTTTGGCCTTCGTCGATTATCTGCGGGCGATGATGAAGCAGGCCGGCGTGAAGGCCCGCTTCGTGCGCGGCGGTTCGACGAAGTTCCTGGTCGAACTTCTTAATGAAGGCTTGGCCGACTACATCCTCGACGGCCAGACGTTCGATCTTGACGGCGTTCGTTCGCTGGCGACGAACCCGCGGCACGTGGCGAGTTCTCCGTTCACCTCCTACAACTACCACGGCAAGGGCAACTTCGCCTCGATGATCGATGCAGTTGTGCTCGGTGCAACCGAGGTTGACGTGAATTTCAACGCCAACGTGGTCACTCACTCGGACGGACGGCTTCTTCACGGCATCGGCGGGTGGCAAAACTGCCTCTTCGCGGGGTGCAGCATTCTGGCTTTACCGTCGTTCCGTGACCGCATCCCGGTGATTGTGGACGAGGTCACGACCATCACCGGCCCCGGCGAGATGGTTGACGTAGTCGTTACGGAGCGCGGGATTGCGATCAATCCGCTCCGGCAGGATCTGATTGATGCGGCAAAAGGATCGAAGCTGCCGATCCGCACGATCCAGGACATTCAGCGCGAAGTTTATGCGATTTGCGGTGGTGCGCCGCAGAAGCCGAAGCGAACCGAGAAGCCTGTGGCGGTAGTGAAGTGGGTGGACGGCACGGTGCTCGACACGGTCTGGGGTCTCTAGCAGTGCCGTTTTTGGTGCCTTCCATTCTCTCGGCTTAAGATCCGGCCATTTGCAAAGGAGTAACCTGCACGTGATGCACAGTATTTATGCGGCAAGATACCCTACCCCCTCCCCCCTATCTCTCCTGACGTAATGGAATCAATGACTTGCGTGTAGACTTTTGACCCGACGTTAGATTCTAAAGGACTTACATCTCAAGCTCTTCATTCCAGAACAGTTAGTCGATTCGGCATTTACCTTCCAGTTATCGTTTCTGTTTTAGAGTATGCGTCCCACACACGACTTCACCACCTACATTTTCAGGATAGCAAGTTGGCCGGGGGCATCATGCCAACATTCTGAGATTTATATTTGCCGTTAAATGAGGAACTTACGTGAAAACGGGGTGTGGGACCCCATTGACACACTCCTTCCCGAATCGGGACCGCGAAGCGCATGGGTAGCGACTGAACACGGCAATAAGAAAGGGGCTGCCGAAGCAGCCCCTAAGCCCGGAGGCAAGTTGTTTAGAAGGTGAACTTCACCTGGAAACGAGCATTGAAGCCGGGGTTGAACTCGGCAGGCTGACCGTAGCGAGGATCTCTATCCACGATCTGTCCACGAGTAGCCGCCTGGCTGGTCAGCAAGCCCTGCCAATCGAAACCGTTCCGGAAGTCGGGCACGACACCGTTGGTCACACGGAGACCGGTGGACGAACGATGATCGCGACGGTTGTAGAACTGGTAGGTGTAAATGTTCGTTTTCTGGTTGAAGAGGTTCTGGATGTTCATTTCGAACCGCAGAGCCTTCTTTTCGCCAACTTTGAAGTTGTGGGCTACGAGCAGGTCAGTCTGGCTGAAGACCGGCTCACGGCCGAGATCACCGCGACCTTCGACATAGATCGGAATACCCTGAGTGGTATAGACCTGGGTCGTGATCGGGGTACCGCTCTGGACGCGGAAGAAGCCGCCGACTTCGGTACCGAACTTGAACTGCTTGGCGCCGTAGAACTTCAGGACGTGCGGACGGTCCGTGGGCAGTCTGCCGAGGATGTCCGTATTTCCGTGAGAGTCAACGAAAGCCTGATCAAGATCGAAGTAGCGGTTCGCGTTTCCACCCGGACGATAGGTCTGTCCGGCGAACGCCTGGTTGCCACTGTACGCAGCTCCGTAGGTGCTGGGCAGGATTTCGTCCGTGCTCTGCAGACCCGAGTAGTTACCGTACAGGCGGCTGTAAACGTAGCTTACGTTGCCGAGCCAGCCACCACCGAAACGCTTGTTGACGGAGAGTTCCATCGCGTCGTAGTCACGGCGGGCTTTCGGCATCGGAATTGTGCAAGTCGGAACGCCGCCCACATAGCAGGACGGAGCTTCAGTGTTCTGACCTTCTCCGGGGTTGCCGTAGAAGTAAGATTCAGAACCGTTGACGAGAACGCCCATATCTTCAATGGTACGGTTGAGATGGGTGCGGACATACCGGCCGGTGAAGACCATGTTGTTCCGGAATTCCCATTCAACACCAGCGTTCATTGCATCCGAGCTCATCGGCTTCACGCCAGGATCGAGAGTATCGAAACCGGGCAAGCGCCAATCCTGGTGATCTTCCACCCAGAGGTTGGTGCCGGGCAGGTTGCCAAGGCTGATGCTGCTGATCTGGTTCGGATCATCGATGGTGCGGTAGAACGTCCACCAGCGATCAGCACCGAAGGTTCCGCGAGGCAGATCGTACTTGGTCCAATCGAAGTAACGGCCCCAGCCAGCAGAGATTTTCACCTTTCCGTTGCCGAGGAGGTCGAAGCTGCCGCCAATACGAGGAGCCAGCTTGTCGCCATACCCGAACTCAATTGCATACTTCTTGATGTCAGGGCGGAACGACGGGATGAGTTCTTTCTCAGTGCGGAAGCCGGCGTTGATGGTCAGGCGACCACCGATCTTCCAGGAGTCCTGCACATAGAAATGGGTGATGGAAGAACCGGCGGTACCAATGGTTCCGAGGTCATCCACGGTGTAATAGCCGTAGGGCGTCGCACCAGCCTGGCCACCAGCAGAGACGCAGATTTCGCACTGCTGTGCCCAGAAGAGGGTGATCAGTCCGTCTGGAGCCGAGCTATCGAGAACGTTGTTAACGCTCTTCTGCGTGCCGAATCCAAACTTGAAGTTGTGCTGGCCTGCGAAGCGGACAACCTGCGACAGATCAGCCTGAACGTAGGTACGAGTCGTGAGGTCGTGCGCGGTCTGCGCCGCCGTGGGAGTTGCAAACCCATCGGGCTGCTGCAGGGACGGCGGAACACCAGCGAGGCCTTGGGAGGAACCACTCCAGACCCAACGACGGGTGAAATCCACACCGGTGTCTTTGTAGTTCAAGTAGTAGCGACCACCCTTAACGCTGAGCAGAGTGCTGTTGGTGAGGGTGATGTCAACCTGGCCGGTGTAGCTGTTTTCAAACTGACGGGAACCGAGATTGCCGTCCAATTTTGCGGTCTCGTAATCGCGAGCCACGCCGTTGGGGCCAAACTCGTTGTAACCGTAAAGAGAGCCCTTCAAAGTCTGGGGCGTATACAAGAAAGTGAAGTTGGTGCGGATACGGCTGATCGGATCCCAAGAGACCTTGTTAAACCAGTTTTGCTGGTTGAAGCTGCGGCTCATGGGGCCAAACGTATCCGTGAACTGGTAATAATTGGTGCGGCTCTGCCAGCGAGGCGAGGCGGCAGTATAGAACCACAGCTTGTCCTTAAGGATTGGACCGCCGATCGAACCACCGAACTCGTGGTTATCGTTCTTCCACTTGCCATCCTGGAAGTACGCCATTGGATACGGACCGGGCGTCGCTGTGGTACGGCTGACCGCGAGGCGTTCTGTCGGTGCTGCGTTTAGCTTATTGCCATAGTAGTAGTAGTGGAGGTCGCCGTGGAACTCGTTACCACCGGACTTGGTGATAGCGCTGACCACACCACCGAGTGCGCCACCGTATTCGGCATCGAGACCAGTCGTCTTAACCTGGACTTCCTGTAGGTAGTCGAAGGTCGAACCCTGACGAGCCGAACCGTCGATGACGGAGTTGGTTGCAACGCCGTCTACGTAGTAGGCGTTTTCAGCAGCGGAAGCACCGTTGATCTGGTAGCCGCCGTCCGCGAAGCCGGTGTTGACCGAAGGAGCCAGAACGGCGACGCCTTCAAAGCTGCGGCCTTTGGGAATACGGTCGAGTTCTTCCACCGTGACGTTGGTGGCGATGATGTTGCTGCTGGTGTCAATCACGGGAGCCGCTTCCACGACTTCCACCTTCTGATCGACGCCGCCGACCTTTAACTGGGCCTGGACGTTGACGGTTCTTCCGACCATGACCATCACGTCGGGAACTTCATAACGGCTGAAGCCAGTCTTCTGGAAGAGGAGCGAGTAGCGTCCGGGTTCCAGATCATTGGCGTTGAAGGTGCCGTCATTACGGGTCTTCGCGGTGAAGACACGGTTTGTAGATTTATTAGTGACTGTGACGGTCACGTCGGGAACGACGGCACCGCTGGCGTCTGTGACCACGCCAGTCACGTTGCCGA
The DNA here is from genome assembly GCA_035561515.1 of Terriglobales bacterium. Lineage (NCBI taxonomy): Bacteria > Pseudomonadati > Acidobacteriota > Terriglobia > Terriglobales > Terriglobales bacterium. The sequence goes on from DATMXP010000028.1 coordinate 51,388, forward strand.
ACCGTTCCTGAGAAAGGACCGGCAGGCTGCATATCACGAGAAATGCGCAAAGCAGTGAAAGAACCACTGCGCATTTCTTTAGCGATAAACTTTTCACTTTTTAACCCCCATAGTTTAGCGGTAAAACTTTGGAACGTCTCTTTTTGAGATCATCCCCGGAAGACTCTGGTGCTACTGGGACAAGTAGAAGCATTCTTGTGACCAGAGTGCTAAATGCCGTGTTGAGTAGCAAAATCAACAACTTACATGACGATTTCGTCCCAGCTTTACGCGTTACTTATGGTTTTTGGAAGGCGCTAAAAGGGGCCTATATGATTTTTGGCACTCTCCCCTTTTGGGAATCGCGAATTCGCTTTTTTTCCGGGGGATCACCTCGCGTGGCGGACCCAGTTTTTGCACGCAATGAACGAGACCAGAAGGGGTTCTGTGGTGTGTGGCGCGTTGCAAAGCAATTTCTTACAATTGGGCGCCGCCCAAAAATAAACAACATGGCGAACCCAACCAGTTACGGTTCAGCACGACCGCGGTCGCTGGGCCAGATATGGGCTCTAACACTGACCGTTTTTCAGAGTGCGTTCAGCGAGTACGCGCTTAAGACATTGGTACTGGTGCTGCTGGTGGGGTCGGCCATGCGCGAACTGGGGCGAGAGCGATCGGCGATCCTAGTGGGGGCGCTTTTCGCAGTTCCTTTCCTCTTCTTCTCGACACCGGGCGGCTTCCTGGCGGACCGGTTCAGCAAAAGAAACGTAACGATCGGCACCAAGCTGGCCGAACTGATATTCACGGCCCTGGTGGCGCTGGCGATTGTGGTGAACAACGTTCCCCTGGCAATCCTGGCGGCGCTGATGATCAGGTCCGGCGCGGCGGTGTTTGGTCCGTCGAAGTACGGAATTCTGCCGGAACTGTTGCCGGAGTCGAGACTATCGCAAGCCAATGGCATTTTGCAGGTATCGATGTTCAGCGCCATCGTGACAGGCTCGTGGACGGGAGCGTGGATCGCGCAACGTTTCCTTGAGCGTCAGTTGTGGGGCGCCGGCCTGCTGATGGCATTCGCGGCTACTGGGACGGTCATCAGCCTGTTCATTCCGAAGGTGAAGGCAGCGGATGAGAGCCGAAGATTCCCATGGAACCCGGCGAAAGAATTGCGGGACCGCGTGCTGGAGATTCGCGCGGACCGAGGCCTACTGCTGGCGGTGTTGGGATGCGCTTACTTTTACTTCCTCGGCACGATTCTGCAACTGAACACGATTGTCTACGGCACGAAGTTGCTGGGGCTAAGCGAGGGAACAAGCGCATTGCTGCTGGCGGCGCTGGCGATCGGCGTGGGGTCCGGAAGCGCGCTGGCGGGATACGTATCGAACAACAAGATTGAGCATGGCCTGGTACCGCTGGGGACGATTGGCGCCACCTGCGCCGTGGCAACGATGGCGGCCGAAATGCCTGACGCGTGGGCATTGGGGATGAGGCTGGGAGTACTGGGGTTCTTCGCCGGCATTTTCATTGTGCCGTTGTCAGCGATGATCCAGCACCGTTCGGATGAACGGCGGCGTGGAGCGATCATCGCGGCGGCCAATCTCTACTCCTTCGCGGCGGTCTTCGCCGGCTCCGCGCTGTATTACATGCTCACGATCCAGTTTGGGATCGGGCCGCGGGGGGTTTTCATCGTTTCCGGCGTGCTGACGTTGGCCGCCACGGTATATGCCCTGATACTGCTTCCGGAAGCGCTGGTGCGATTCCTGCTTTGGGTGCTAACGCACACGGTATACCGAATCAAGATCGTGGGACGGGAGAATGTACCGGATAAGGGCGGCGCACTCTTCGTGTCGAACCACATGTCGTTCGTGGATACGCTGCTACTGATTGCCTCCACGGACAGGATCATACGGTTCGTGATCTTCAAAGACATTTACGACCATCCGATTGTCAAGCCGATTGCGAAGATCATGGGAGCGATCCCGATTTCTGCGAAGTCGCGGCCGAGGGAGGTAGTGCAGTCACTGCAGAAGGCAAGCGACGCGCTGAAGAACGGCGAAGTGGTGTGCATCTTCGCAGAGGGGCAGATCACGAGGGTGGGGCATCTGCTGCCATTCCGCGGAGGGTTGAGCAGGATCATCAAGGGATCGACGGCGCCGATCGTACCGGTATACCTGGATGACACCTCGGGGTCGCTGCTGAGCTTTGAGCGAGGGCGCTTCTGGTGGCGTGTACCCCAACAGATGCTGAATCCGGTAACGGTTACATTTGGCAAACCGTTGCCGCCACGTTCGTCGGCGTTCGATGTGAGGCAGGCCGTGCAGGACGTAAGCACCACGGCGTACGCACAACGGAAGAAGTTGATGCGTCCACTGCACTGGTGGTTCGTGAAGAGGGCGCGGAGACATCCACTTCGCTTTGCCATGGCGGATATGCGCGTGGAACGAGTGAACTTCGGCACACTGCTGACGCGCACGATTTTCCTCGGCCGGAAGCTGAAGAATCTGTGGGCTGGGCAGGAGATGGTCGGGGTCTTGTTGCCGCCGTCGGTAGCAGGCGCGGCGGTAAACTACGCGGCGTCCATGATGGGGAAAGCGCCGATCAACTTGAACTACACGGCGTCGAACGAGGTAATTGAGTTGTCGGCGAAACAGGCCGGATTGAAGACGGTGGTGACGTCGAGAGCGTTCCTGGAGAAGTTACCGCACCTGAAGCCACCGGGAGAGGTCATCATCCTGGAGGACCTAGCGGCGAATCCGAAGCTCAAGGACAAGTTGATCGCGCTGGCGTTAACGTGGCTGGTACCGGTGAGGGTGCTGGAAAAGACGCTCGGGCGCGAGAAAAAAGCGGACGTCGATGAGTTGATCACGGTCATCTTCTCGAGTGGGAGCACGGGTGAACCCAAGGGCGTGATGCTGACGCACTACAACGTCGGCGCGAATTGCCGCCAGATGGGCCAGCTGTTCATGCTGAACAGGCATGACAAGGTGCTGGGGATACTTCCCTTCTTCCATGCGTTCGGCTACACGGTGACGATCTGGCTGCCGGTGGTGCTGGGGGTAGGAGCGGTGTACTATCCGAATCCGCTGGACGCGAAGGCTATTGGAGAGCTTGTCGAAAAGTACAAGCTAACGTTCATGGTAGCAACCCCGACGTTTTTGCAGACGTATATGCGGCGGTGCACGTCTGAGCAGTTCAAGTCGCTTCAATATGTGATCGTGGGCGCAGAAAAGTTGACCGACCGCCAGGCGATCGCCTTCGAGGAGCAGTTCAAGATACGTCCGCTAGAAGGCTATGGCTGCACGGAGTGCGCGCCGGTGGTGGCGGTCAACACGCGAGATTATCGCAAGCGCGGGATTCGGCAGATCGGCGTGAAGAGAGGGCATATCGGGCATCCGCTGCCCGGGGTTGCGGTGAGAATCGTGAATCCTGAGACGATGGAACCGGTGGTACTTGGCGAGTCGGGGCTGCTGATGGTTAAGGGACCGAACATCATGCAAGGGTACCTTGGGCGCCCGGACAAAACGGCTGAGGTGTTACAAGACGGCTGGTATAACACCGGCGATATCGCAACACTGGACGAAGATGGCTTCCTGGTGATTGCGGACAGGTTGAGCCGCTTCTCGAAGATCGGCGGAGAGATGGTTCCCCACGTCAAAGTAGAAGAAGAGCTTCACAAAGCGGCGGGGCTTTCGGAGCAGACGTTTGCGGTGACGAGCGTGCCCGACGAAAAGAAGGGCGAAAGGCTGGTGGTGCTGCATACGCTTCCTGAACAGAAGCTGACGGAGGTGCTGGAGAAACTTGCGACGACGAACTTACCGCCGCTATGGAAGCCGCGCCCGAACCAGTTTTTCCGCGTCGAACATCTCCCCTATCTGGGAACGGGGAAAATGGATTTGCAGGGCTTGAAGAGGATCGCCGCGGAAATGACGAATTCCGAGGCGATCGTTTAGCGAGCTCAGTCCGCTTTGGCGTCGGTGGAGGGTGCGGCGTCGAAGTGATGGCGAACGTCGGCGCCGCGCACCCAGAAGATGACGTCTTCGGCGATGTTGGTGGCGTGATCTCCTACGCGCTCCAAGTTCCGGGAAATCAGAAGAGCATTCAGCGCCTGCGGTGTGAGTTCGGGCGACTTCTGCATCAGGTTGAGCATGGCGTGGTACGTCTGCGCGTTGAGTTCGTCAAGTTCGTCGTCGAGTTTCAGGACCGTTTCGGCAACGTCAGCACGGGCGTAAATGAACGACTCGAGAGCGATGCGAACCATCTTGGCAGCGGTGTCGGCGACTTTCGGGATGTCAACCGAGAGGTCGACCTCCGGGAGCTTAGCAAGCTCGAGCACACGCTGCACGACGTTGACGGCTTGATCGCCGACACGTTCGAGATCGGCATTAATCTTCACGACGGCCACGATGAAGCGGAGGTCCACGGCCATGGGTTGCTGCATCGCGAGCAGGTCGAGGGCGAGCTCATCGATCTCGCGTTCCATGATGTTGATGGAGTGCTCCGCATCGAGAACACGCCGGCAGAGAGCGACATCGCGACGGCGGTACGCTTCGTTGGCGCGGTCGACAGCCTGTTCGGCCATGCCGCCCATGCGCAGCAGTTTTTCCTTTAGTTCGTCGAGTGACTGGTGAAAGCGGGTACGCATTATCCAAACCTTCCGGTGATGTAGTCTTCCGTACGCTTGTCGGAAGGATTCGTAAAGATCTTTTCCGTCTTGTCGAATTCTATGAGATTTCCCAGAAGAAAGAAGCCGGTATAGCCCGCTACACGCGCGGCCTGCTGCATGTTGTGGGTGACGATGACGATTGTGTAGTTCTTCTTCAGTTCTTCGATGAGTTCTTCGATCTTGCTGGTCGAAATGGGGTCGAGGGCCGAGGCCGGCTCATCCATGAGCAGCACTTCGGGATCGACCGCCAAAGCGCGAGCGATACAGAGACGCTGTTGCTGGCCGCCGGAGAGACTGGCGCCGGACTTCTTCTTCAGGACATCTTTCACTTCTTCCCACAAGGCAGCGCGCCGGAGCGACGTCTCGACGATCTCGTCCAACCTTGTGCGGCTGCGGAAGCCGTTCAGTTTGAGCCCGGCGGCCACGTTGTCGTAGATGGACATCGTCGGAAAGGGGTTCGGTTTCTGAAACACCATGCCGATGCGGCGGCGAACGTCAACGGCGGCCGTGTTGTAGACGTCCGTATCGCCGACCATGATCTCGCCTTTCATGGTCGCGCCGGGAATAGTTTCGTGCATGCGGTTCAGGCAGCGCACGAACGTCGACTTACCGCAACCTGACGGACCAATGATGGCCGTTACTTGATTGGCACCGATACTCATGTTGATGCCGTGCAGCGCTTCCGTCGCGCCGAACCAGGCCTTGAGATCGCGTACCTTGATTTCTACACCCATTTATGAAGCTCCTCGATACATGCCGCGACTAGCGGCAATGCGCACGGCGGTGACCGCGCCCACAATCAGCACAATCAGCACCAGCGCTCCAGCCCATGCCTGACGGTGCCATTCGTCAAAGGGCGAAATGGCATAAGCAAAGATCTGCAAGGGCAGAGCTGCCGTCGGCTGGTTTACGTTCCAATTCCAGAATTGATTCCCAAAGGCGGTGAACAACAAGGGGGCAGTTTCACCCGCGGCGCGCGCAAAGGCGAGCATGACGCCAGTGATAACTCCCGCCTGCGCGGTCTTCAACGTCACGCTGAGCGTCGTCTTCCAGTTCGGTACACCCAGGCCCCATGCCGCTTCGCGGATATTGCGCGGAACCATGAGCAGCATTTCCTCCGTCGCCCGCGAGACGGTAGGGATCATCATGATGCCGAGAGCAACTCCACCGGCCAAGGCGGAGAAGTGCTTCTGCCTTATCACGATCAACCCGTACACAGCGATGCCGACAACGATTGAAGGCACTCCATTCAGAACATCCGCGACGAAACGTACGGCATTCCCGAACTTATTCTGGCCGAACTCAGCCAGATAAACTCCGGCACCAATTCCAAGCGGGATTCCGATCACCGAGGCAAGCAAAAGGATTACGCCGGAGCCAACAATCGCATTGGCCATGCCTCCACCGGTTTCACCCACGGGTTTTGGTATCTGCGTCAGGAAGGCCCAATTAATGGAGCCTATTCCTTTCAACACGAGATAGCCGAAGATGGCAACCAGCGGCAGAATAATCGCGATGGAAGCAAGAACGGCGAAGATCGTGGCGGCGTGGTCGGTTAAGCGGCGGCGAATACTGACCCGCTGAACGCGGAACATGGAAAGCTTATTGTCCATGAGCCCTCGCTGGCATGCCGCGCGTGGTGGCCCAGACCAGAGCCTGTGCGATGGCATTCACGATGAAGGTCACGATGAAGAGTGCGAGTCCGATTTCAATAATTGCACTCACGTATAGATTGTCCGTGGCTTCACTGAACTCGTTGGCGATAACGCTGGCCATGGTGTAGCCGGGGGCAAACAGGGATTTGGCGATTTCAGGCCGATTGCCGATGACCATGGTGACGGCCATCGTCTCGCCCAGAGCGCGGCCCAGTCCGAGGATGATGCCGCCCACAATACCCGCGCGAGCGTTACGCAAGACTCCGGTGCGGATCATTTCCCAACGAGTAGCGCCCAATGCCAGCACAGCTTCTCGCTGGTTCTGTGGAACCGCCTTCATCACATCGCGTGAAATTGAGGTGATGATCGGAACAATCATGATCGCCAGAATGATTCCAGCGGCGAGCATGCCGATGCCATAAGGCGGGCCGCTAAACAGGCCAGCCCACCCGAGTGTTTTGGACAAGAATGGTTGCACGTGTTGCCGAAGCAAAGGAGCCAGCACGAAAATTGCCCAGAGTCCGTAGATGACGCTGGGAATCGCCGCCAGCAACTCCATGAGGAATGACAGCGGAGTTCTGAGCCAGCGTGGGCACATTTCCGTAATGAAGACTGCGGCCGCAAGTGAAACCGGGACCGCCAGAATGAGTGCCAGGAAGGAAGAAACCAGCGTGCCGTAGATGAACGGCAATGCCCCGAAGTCGCCTGCTACCGGATCCCAATTCTCGGAATAGAAGAACTTGAGTCCAAAAGCATCCAGTGACAACTTCGAAGAAACGTAGAGTTCGTAAGCGATGAGGCCGACGATCGAAAGGACGGAAATGGCGCAGATGATCGTAACGACGAGGAAAATCTTGTCCGCAAACTTGCTCGCGAAAGAACTGCGCTCTACAAGAGGCTTTCTCACAATAGCAGAGATCCTCCCTGCTGGAGTGGATGGATGCGACACAGGATTTGGCAGCGCGTTACCCGGGGTGCTCAATCGAACTTCCTCAAGTTAAGGCTACGGAAGTTGTGTTACAGAATTGTTAAACGCGGATAAAAGAAAAAGGCCGGCGGATTGGCTCCGCCGGCGCTGAGGAGACTTGCAGTCTAGAAGCTGTAGATAACGTCGAACTGCATACGCTTGAGGTATGGATCCTTGTCGCCAGTGGCCAATCCAGGAGTCAACGCCCTGTTCTGCAGGTTCGAGTTCAGGGTGCGACCGATCCACTGGGTAAAGGCCAGAGTGGTGTTGTTTCTGACCTTGTACTGAAGTCCGAAGGTGTGTTGGATGATGTTCGTGGGCGCCCTCTGATCGGACTCGTTGAAGGAGGCAATCACGGAATCCTGCTCCTGCCGCCAGAAGCCATAATTGAACTGGAAGTCTCCCTTGTTCTTGGTGGAGCCAAGGCTGGTTTCCACCTTGTAATAGTGAGACTGCTTGCCCAGATCTGTGGCGACGGTTCCGTCCGCCAGAAGAGGATGGTCCTGCGCATTCAGGTTATTGAGGTATTCCAACACCACGCGCCAGGTGGGCAGTTTCGCCCAGCCAGTGGAGATATTGTTGTCGAGGATGAGGTCGCTATACAGGAACTTCGAGTAGAAGCGACGAATGGACACGCCGCCGGCTGTTCCCAGCGTGACGGTTGCATTGGTAATGCCGTTAGGTGCAAATTGCCCCGCGGAACCACCGTTTACGACTGCGCTCTCGTTAAGAATGACGTCGTTGTTGCGCCAGTTCAGAATCGAGTACGAGGGTGTCAAGCTCCAGCGCTTCGTCAGTTGAAGCTTCGCCGAAACCTGTCCGCCGGCCGCGAAGGAATCACCACCGGTGATGCTGCCGCCGTTGGCGCAGATTCCATTGATACAGCTCGTGGACGAGGAAGGACGGTTCGCTTCGTTGAAGAGCAACTGCATTCCGGTGAACGTGACGTTCTTCAGCAAAGGCGAGTTGAGGTCGAACGAGAACTTCTCGCTAAAGCCTTCGGGGTTCAGGTCGTTGTCGAACGAAGCAGGGGTTCGAATCCAGGTATAGGCAAACTTGCCGCCGGTCAGGGTGAGGAACTTCGCGGCCGACGGGTTGTAGTTGATATAGGCACGATCGATGCCGATCGTTTTCCGCTCGAATACATCCGACAGTGTCTGGTTGGTCGAGGTGGGGTCGCTGAAAGCGCCGGAGGCGAGGAAAATGCCGCCAGTGAAATCCTCACCCGCTTTCCCTTCGAAGCCGAAACGCACTCGGATGCGCTCGCGAATTCTTGCATTGCAGGCGCTACCGCAGTTGCTATAGGACTGGAAGAAATCTTCCTGGCGGACACGAACGTCGCCGCTGAACCTGAATCGACTGACCAGACCTTCGACGGCACTCACACGCTTCTGATCTTCTTGAGTGCTGACGGCGGCGGTGGTCATGTTGCCCTGAAGGTCCTTCACGTCGCTGGAGAGCTTTTCGTAAGTTTCCTTCTGGGAATCGGCAGCACTCTGCGCGGCGACAGCCTTGGTTTGGGCTTCCGCCGCGGCATTTGCGGCTTGGTCGAGCCGCTGCTGCGCCGCTTGCCAGGCTGCGTCGCGCTGACGCAGTTCCTGACGAAGCTGTTCAATCTGCTGTTGTTGCGCTGCGAGCGCATCGCGAAGGGCCTTGACGTCTTCGGCCGTGATGGCGGGCTCTGCTTTCTTAACAGGCCTCTTCTTCGCCGTGGATGTTTGTCCCCATAAGGTGCTCGCCACAACAACGAGCACCGCAATTGTTAATAGGCGTTTCATTCAGCTTTCCTCTGCTCCTGAACAACCGTTACGAATAGCTACTTAATGGTCTTGATGGTGGCGCGAACTTTATCGGCGACTTCTTTCGGAAGAGGTGCGTAATCGAGGGACTGCGCCATGGGCTGCCCTTTATCGAGCATCCAGTTTAGAAAATCGACCATAACTTTGCCCTTATTCGCATCTTTCCACTGTGCGGGGATGAGAAGCCACGTAAAGCTGGAGATCGGATACGCTTCTTTTCCGGGCGCGTTGGTGATGGAGACGCGGAAGTCGGCGGGCATGCTCTTGACGGTAGCGGCAGCAGCCGTGGTTGCAGCGAGGCTGGCCTTGACGAAGGTTCCGGCGGAATTCTGAACCGAGCCGTAGTTGATCTTGTTCTGAAGAGCGTAAATGAGTTCAATGTAACCGATGGCGCCTTCCATCTGGCGGATGAGACCCGCAACGCCTTCGTTCCCCTTGGCGCCGATTCCGGTTGGCCACTTCACCGAGGTTCCCTTATTCGGGCCACTCGCCCAGTCGGGGCTGACCTTGCTGAGGTAGTCGGTGAAAATGAAGGTGGTTCCGCTGCCGTCAGACCGGTGAGCGACGATGATTGACGTACTGGGAAGCGACACGCCGGGATTCAGCTTCGTGATGGCGGGATCGTTCCACGTTGTGATCTTGCCGAGGAAGATATCGGCGAGAACCTTGCCGCTGAACTTCAGGTCGCCCTTCACTCCGGGGACGTTGTATGCGGGAACAACCGAGCCCAGCACAGTCGGAATGTGGTAGATCTTGCGACCGGCGCTGGCGAGTTGCTGGTCGGTCATGGGGCCGTCACTGGCGCCAAAGTCCACGGTACCGGTGGACAACTGGCGGATGCCACCGCCGCTGCCGATCGATTGGTAGTTGATCTGAACGTCGGGATGGGCCTTGCGGTATTCGCTAAACCACTTCGAGTAAATCGGATAAGGGAAGGTCGCGCCCGCTCCATTGAGTGCGGTTTGTGCCGTCGCGACTCCGACCAGTGCGGTGGCGATCAGCAGCAAAAAGGTGAAACGTCTGAGCATTGATGCTCCTCCGATGAGGTGTTCACCTTTGTTTTATTTCGGGCGTGTTACGACGGGTTTACAGGATTGTGAATATTGTGTGAATGAAGTTCGAGCAGGCCGCTACTTGCCTTGCTTGCGCATCCACTCCACGAACAGGAGTTCGTAAGGCTTGTCCTTTGCGCGCAGCAGGTGGCGGATGGCTTGCCCTGTAACAAGTTGACAGACTTCTTCGGCAAGGTTCTTGGCGTGGTCTCCGGCGCGCTCGACGGTTTGCGTCATGAAGACGACGTGGAAACTCTCCTGCCGCGGCTGGTTTTCACGGTTTTCGACGTGACGCATGAAGACCAGGTTGCGGAGACGGTCGAGTTCGGAATCGGCGCGGAGGATATCAAGAGTTTTCTGGAGGTCGCGCTTCGAGAAGGCAAGGTAGGCGTCACCAAGCATCTTCTCGAGGATGGAAGTCATCATGGTGAGGTCGTTGGTATCGGCGGAGTCGAGGCGCTTGCCAACGACGGCGGCCCGATTGGCGAAATTCAGCAGGAGGTCGCCAATCCGCTCAAGTTCAAGAATGAATTTCAAACAGGCGAGAAGCTCACGCGTCTGGTTTTCGTCCGTGATCTGGGCAACAGTGGAGGTAACTGCCTCGTTAAGTTCACGGTCGATATTATCGAGTTCGTCTTCGAAGCCGCGGACACGATCCAGCATGTTGCTGGAGCCGGAGGCAATTCCCTCTGCAGAGGCGCCGGCCGCCGACTTCGCAACATCAATGGCGTGCAGGGTACGTTGCAGAATCTGGTCGTAAGCCGAGTTGCTGAGGTTCTTGGCGAGAGCGGAGCTCATATGCCTCCATCAGAACAACAACAAGGATACTGCGTCCATATCAGTTGCGCGAAGCTGTTTGCAAGTTTTCCTACCAGTTAAGTTTCCACCGGCAATCATGCACGAGCCATCTCTGCCGGCTTCAAGGCAAGTGGCAGTCTGAAGCTGAATTCTGAACCGCGGTTCAAAGTACTGGTTGCTGCGACTGTGCCTCCGTGCTTGCGAACGATGTGTTTCACGATGGCCAAGCCCAAGCCGGTACCTCCGGACTCGACGGAACGGGCCTTGTCGACGCGATAGAAGCGTTCGAACAGGCGTGAGAGATGTTCGGACGGAATGCCGGGCCCGAAATCCTGTACATAGAACTCAACAAACTGATCTGAAACGCGCGCGCCGAGAAGAACTTCGGTTCCGCCCGGAGCGTACTTGATCGCATTATCCACGAGGTTTGTAAAAACCTGATGAATCGCGTCGCGGTCAGCCTGAACGGTTTCTTCCGTGCTGGAAGCGACGCGGAGAGAGATGCCGCGGGCGACGGCGAGATCATGAAGGTTCTGCTCGGCATCGTGCAGAAGAGAGGAAGCAGGAACGGCTTCGAAGCGAAAGCTCTGTTCGCCGGATTCGACTCGAGCCAGGGTAAGAAGATCCTGGGTGAGGCGCGACATGCGCGCGGCGTTTTTGCGAATGATCTCGAGGAACTCGTGGGTGGTCTTAGGGTCGGAGGGGAGTCCGTCGAGCAGGGTCTCGGTGTAGCCCTGGATCGAAGTGAGCGGGGTACGGAGCTCATGTGAGACGTTGGCGATGAAGTCGCGACGCGTTCTCTCGAGACGCTCGATTTCCGAGAGATCGTAGAGGACAACTACAACGCCTCCGCCGGGCATGGGGGCGGCCGTCACGCTGAAGCTCTTGCCCGCTGACGCCCACGAGATGCGTTCGGTGTGAGTGTTCTCAGCGGTGGCTGCGGCTTCGGCGGCACGAAGGAGATCGGGGTCGCGGAGGGTCTCGACCAAAGGTGCGCCGATGCGAACGCCGGCGGGCAGGAGTTGCTGCATCTTGCGGTTGGCCCAAATTACGCGACGGTCAGCCGAGGTAGCGAGAACGCCTTCCTCCATGCTGTTGAGGAGAGTCTCGAGTTCCTTGTGACTGAGTTCGACTTGCTGGAAGCTTTGTTCGAGGCGGCGCGCAGTGCGGTCGAGCGCGGCCGCGACCTGCGCGATTTCATCGGAGGAGTCGCCGGGATCGATGCGCGCGGTGAGGTCGCCAGCGGCGATCTTCTCGGCGAAGCGCATGATCGAGCGCAAACGGGTGCTGATAACGCGAGAAGCGATGGCGGCAAGAATGAGCGCAACGAACATCGCCAATGCGGTTGATTTGAAAAGGCTGCGGCGGACGTGCGAGTTGACCTGCTTGATCTCCGAAAGGGGGTATGCGAGACGTACGGCGCCATTGGGAATGGGAGCGGCGAGGTAAAGGAACTCAACTCCTACGGTGTGGCTGACGCGGGAGCTTTCACCTTTTTTCCCGGTGAGCGCGGCGAGGAACTCCTGCCGCGAGGCGTGGTTCTCCATCTCCTGCGGATTGGCTTCGGAGTCGGCGAGGACTTTGCCGGAAGAATCAATGATGGTGGCTCGGGCAGCGGCGGCCATGGAAATGTCACGGGCGACCTGGCCATATTGTTCGGGCGACGCGGCACGGACTCGCTCGGCGAACATCGCGACCTTTTCCGAAAGGTTCTGCTCGATGTTGCGGTAGAGCGATTGCTCCCAGGCTTCGCGAACGGTGAAATCGATGGTGACGGCAGCGACGGCGATCACCAAGAAGAAGAAGGCGAAAAGCTTGAAGAATATCCGCCGTGTCACCTTGGCGCCTCGAACCGGTAGCCCGCTCCACGAACGGTTTTGAGCATCCGCGGGCTTTCGGGATCACGCTCGATTTTCTCACGGATACGGCGGACATAGACATCGACCGAACGGGGGGTAACGAACTGGGTGTCGCGCCAGACGGCGTCGAGCAACTGGTCCCGGGTGAAAACGCGCCCGGCGTGACGGGCAAGGTAGTCGAGGAGGCGGAACTCGGTGGCGGTGGTGCCGATTTTCTTGCCGCGGACGGTGAGGGTCATGGCACCGGTGTCGATTTCGATGTCGCCTGCCTTTAGGAGCTGCGGCGCAAGCGGGCGCTCAAAACGACGCAGTACGGCCTTCACCCGAGCGACGAGTTCGCGAGGGCTAAATGGCTTGGAGATGTAGTCGTCAGCACCTAGTTCCAGCCCAAGGACTCGGTCGGCTTCCGAAGTCTTCGCCGTAACAAAAATCACCGGAATGGTTGCCAGTGCGGGGTTTTGGCGGATACGGCGGCAAAGCTCAAGGCCGTCTCCTCCGGGGATCATGATGTCGAGCAGGAATGCTTCGGGGGCACCCTTTTCGGCTTCCGGCAGGACTCCGAAAGCGGAGGGGAAAGTGCGCACCTCAAACCCGGCACCCTCGAGATGATGTTTCATCAGACGCGATATATCGGGGTCGTCTTCGACTATGAGAATCATAGGGTTAAGCGGATTTCACCGGAACAATACATCATCGGGCAGGGTTGTTAAAATTTGATTAACGGAAATCGTTCTTTGGCGCCTCATGGGGATCCCTCGCACCAAGGTACTTGCCCCATATCGCGGGCGACCAGATTCGTGCAAAATGAGTAGATACATGATTCCTGAAAGGCCCTTTGGCGCCATGAAGAAGTTTGTCCTCCTGCTCTTCTGTCTTTCCATACTATGTTCGGCGCAAATCACACCGCCACCGCTGCCGGATAGCACAACACCCACACAAACGCCCGATACGCCGCTTCCGCAGACGAAGCCGCCTGCGGACACGAACAAGCCTGTCGATTATTCGCAGGAGCCCTATATCGTCAACGACTTCCGGTACATTGCGAGGTTCGAGAACGATGGCACCGGGACAAAGACGTTCGAGGCCGATATCAAGATCCAAAGTGATGCCGGCGTGCAACAGTGGGGGCAACTGGTCTTTGGATATAACTCGGCAAACGAGAAGATGGACATCGGATACGTCCGGGTAAAGAAGGCGGATGGAAGCGTGGTCACTGCCACCCAGGATGCCGTACAGGATTTAAGCGCCGGCGTAGCGCGCTTTGCGCCGATGTACACCGATTACCGCCAGAAGCACATCACGGTGCCTTCGCTGCGGCCGGGTGACACTCTGCAGTACAGCATCATCACGAAGACAGAAACAGCGCTGGCGCCCAACCAGTTCTGGTTTGCCTACGACTTCGATCGCAACATCATCGTGTTGCACGAGTCGCTCGAGGTGAATGTCCCGAAAGACCGCAAGATCAAGCTGAAGACTGAGGACGAATACCAACCGAAGATCAGTACTTCTGGCGACCGCAAGATTTATCTCTGGGAAACTTCGAACCTGAAGCGGAAGACGGACGAGGAACTGCGCAAGGAGTTCCGCAAGCGCCGCCTGCGGAAGAATGAAGATCAGCCGGCAGTGCAGCTAACAACATTCCAAAGCTGGGAAGAACTTGGGAAGTGGTACGCGCCGCTGCAGAAAGAACGCATCCAGCCCACGCCTGAACTGCAAGCGAAGGCACTGGAACTGACCAAGGACAAGAAAGATCCGATTGATAAGGTCCGGGCGATCTACGAGTACGTTGCCCCGGAGATCCGGTATGTAAGCCTCTCGTTCGGCGTAGGAAGATTCCAGCCCCACGCAGCCGGCGAAATTTTCGCCAACAAGTATGGGGACTGCAAAGACAAGCACACGCTGCTCTCGGCGATGCTGAAGACGATCGGAATCCATACCGATCCGGTGCTGATCAATTCGGTCCGCCAACTGGATCCTGATATTCCGTCGCCCGCGCAATTCGATCACGTGATCAGCATCGTTACTCTTGGCGATCGCAAGATTTGGCTGGACACCACAGCCGAAGTTGCGCCTTTCGGGCTGCTGAGCTGGCAGCTTCGCAAGAAAAAGGCACTCTGGGTTCCGGCGGAAGGTAAAGCGCAGGTGATAGAAACTCCGGCGCAATCCCCAGTGCCGAATCAGCAGGTGCTGACGGTAGACGGCAAAGTTAACGATATCGGCACGCTAAATGCGGACGTGAAGTTCATCTTCCGCGGCGACAGCGAATTGACGTTCCGCTCGGCTTTCCGCAACGCCGCCGAAACGGAATGGAAAAACATCGCCGGAAACCTGGGCTTGAAAGGTGATGCTACCGACATATCGATCAGCAATCCGGCGGACTTCAGCAAACCGTTCGAACTGAAGTACAAGCTGAGTATTCCGAACTATATGGCGTGGTCGTCAAAGACTCCGAGCATCGTGGTGCCGCTACCGCAGGTAAGCATCCCGGAGGTCGACGATGACGACGAAGATCAACCGGACCAGATCGACCTGACGGGTTCGCCCATCGAGTGCGACTTCAAGCTGCGGCTCGAGGTTCCCGAAAAATACTCGATCGGAATGCCCGTGCCAGCTTCCGTGAAGCGAGATTACGGAACTTACTCGGTCCAGTACGCAAACGAGAAGAACATTGTCACCGCCGAACGTAAGCTGGTACTGAACCAACGCGACCTTCCGAAGGAACGGCTGGGTGATTTCCTGGCGTTCCGCCGGATCGTATTCTCGGACCAGGCACAGCAAATCTCGCTTGAGACGAAAACAGCATCCGCCGCCACATTACCGGCGAACCTGAAGGCCGATGATCTGATTGCGGCCGGTGGCGCTGCGCTACAGAACCAGAACTTCCAGGCCGCCGTGGAATCCTATAAGCGCGCCATCGAACTGGAACCCAAGAACAAAGCGGCGTATCGCGGACTGGGTGCGGCATATCTGAACCTGCAGAAGAAGGAAGATGCTATCGCCACGTTCAAAAAGCTGCTGGAGATCAATCCTTACGACGAGTATGCATGGACTGGCATCGGCTACGCGTACGGATTCGACCACGATTACGAAAAGGCAGCCGAGGCATTCCGCAAGCAGGTGGAGATCAATCCCCTGGATTCGACCGCGCAACTGAGCCTGGCAAGCATGCTGGTGCAATTGCGGCGGTTCCCGGAAGCGCGTCCAGAGATGGAAAAGGCCGCGCAACTGATGCCGCGCAACGCGGAGGTACAGGCATCGCTTGGGCAAATCTACCTGGAAGTAAAGGAGCCGGAGAAGGCCCTGGCCGCTTTTGAGAAGGCGGTTGAATTCGGTGCCAATGCGACCGTCTGGAATAACGTGGCGTACGAGTTGGCGCAGCACAGCCTACAACTCGACCGCGCACAGCAGTACGCCGAATCTGCGGTAACAGAGATCGCCACCCAGCTCCGCAATATCGATGTCCAGCGGTTGCGGATCGACGACTACCGCCGGGTGAACGCAATCAGTTCCTACTGGGACACGCTCGGATGGGTACATTTCCGGCGCGGTGATGTCACGCAGGCGAAGAAGTTCATCGAATCGGCGTGGCTGCTCGGACCGAACGGCGAAGTGGCGTATCACCTCGGCGAGATCCTGGAAAAAGAAGGACAGAAAGAAAAGGCGATCCAGATGTATGCAGCCGCGGCCGGCGTGAAGCGATATTACGCACCTGCCAGGGACAAGCTGCTGACGGTGATCGGCGACAAGAAGAAGGCTGAAGCGACGATCAAAGAAATGGGGGAGAAATACGGTGAGCCGTCGAAGTTGGACCTCGGCGCCGTAAGCAAAGAGGATGGACAGGCTGACTTCGCGTTCGTCTTTGCGCCCGGGAAAGTGGAAGGCGTGAAGTTCCTGGGTGGAGACGACAAGTTGAAGGGACTGGACCAAAAGCTGGCGGGGTTGAAGTATCCGGTGGAGTTCCCCGACGCGACTCCGACGAAGCTGGCTCGCCGCGGGACAGTGTCGTGCAAGAACGCGTCGTGCACACTCACGCTGCTGGCGGCAGAAGATGTGATCAGCGCAGAATAGAACACTTAGCTACCAAGCCGCCCGGTGGAACGGGCGGCTTTTTTACTGGGCAAACGCAATTTCCGGGCTGCGGGCCTGCAACTCGGAACGGGTCTGCTGGAATCAAACCCCTTACGCGCAGCAGGGATTCGTGTGAGCAGGGCATACGCCGCATTCATATTGCTGTTTTTTCTTTCGACCGCATTCGCTCAGGATGACGAGTTCCGTTTCATCCGTCCGGTCCACGTGGTGCAGAACAAACGCGCCGTGAAGCGAATGCCTCCGATGGACGTGTCCACGTTCAAGCCGGGATCGATACGACCTGTAGCCGACCCTCCGGAGGTTGCGATCGGCGAGCGTCTGTTCATGGAAACTCGCTTCTCGCAGTACTTCGCGGCGAACTACGACGGGAACGTTAATCACCCGCTCAAAAAGGGTGAACCCACGCTCGACCAGGTAGAAGTAAAGGGCCGTACGCTGCGCGGTCCGTTCAAGACTCGCTCCATTAATTGCCGCTCTTGCCACTTTGTGGCGGAGTTCGCCCACGAAGGAATCGGCTTCAATCGAACCTACGCAGATTTCGCGAAGCGCAGCCCGATGCCGGCACGGGAAGACGGCAAAAAGAACACACCACGCAATTCCATGAGCATGGTGGATTCGTTCATCTCGCGCGACGGTGCGACGCTACTTCATGCCGACGGCGAGTTTGCCAATGTCGAGTCGCTGGTGAAATCCACAATGACAGGCCGCAACTTCGGGTGGCTTCCGGGCGAGCAGGATGAGGCGATCGCGCATATCGCCAAGGTGATACGCGAAGACGACGGATCGGACATCATCAGCTATCGGTACGGAGGTTCGTACACGAAGATACTGGCTGGCACGGATCCGAGCATTCACTTTTCCTTCAAGCTGCCGCGGGAATACACGATTGATGTTAGTTCCGCCAGCGATCAGCAGATCCTGGATGCGGTGGCAAAGTTGGTCGGCGCATATCTGGCGAGCCTGGAATTTGCGCGAACTAACGATGGAATTCACGACGGCTCACCGTATGACATGTTTCTGAAAATCAATGGGCTGCCGCAAAAGCCCAACCAGGGTGAAACGGACGCCCAGTACACGGACAGACTCAGAAAAGCCGTCGAGGAACTGAAGCAGCCCAAGTTCGTGGACCAGGAAGAGCAGGCGACATGGTTCCAGTACCATCAGCAGAAGTTCAATTTCGGCCCGGAGGAACTGGAGGGGCTGAAGATATTCCTTCGCACGCAGGCGTCGGCCAAGCAATCTGCGAAGAAGCCGAATTTCGGGGCGATATTGGCAGTCCCGGGAGCCATTGTCCTCTTCGGTTTTGCCACGCGCAGGTCGAAGAATCGCGGAAGCACCGCAATGTGGATGTCTGTGCTGGTCGTATGCTCAATGGTGATTCTGGGCGGGTGGAGCAAAGACGGCCGCAAAATCAAACTGGCGGCGCAGAAAGAACAGGCCAACCTGACTCCGCATGTTGGAAATTGCGCATCCTGTCACACGGCGCCCGACTTCACGGATAGAGGGTTCCATAACAGCGGTGCGTCTCAGGAGGAGTACGACTCCCTTCATGGCGCAGGCAGTTTTGCGAGGCTAGCGATTCCGTCGTATGAACAGCGAGTGAAGCAGCATGATCGTTATCTTCCTGCTACACCGCAGCACCCGAAAGCGAGCGATGTGTTCCGATCCATTCCAGCCGCGGCGAATCCCAAGGCCGCAGACCTCGGCATGTGGAATATCTTCGCGAATCCCGATTATCCGGAGCCTCAGCCGTTGTTGAACAAGCTCATGTGTGGAGCAGAAAATTGCGATGTAAAGGTAACGCTTCCAAAGACAGTCGCATTGTTCCGGACGCCACCGTTACGCGATCTTGAAGATTCGAGTCCGTTCATGCACAGCGGCAGGCTCGAAACGATCGAAGACACTCTGCGTTACTACATACGTATTTCGGCACTGGCACGAAGAGGTGAAGTGCGAAATGGCGCGCCAGAGTTGAACGGAATCACTATCGATGAGCAGGATGTGAAAGCGCTTGCGGCTTTTCTGAGATCGTTGAACGAAGATTACGATTAGTTGTGTAATCAGGCATCGAAAACAGCGGGAACCCTCATCGGAATATTTGTACGCCACAGGGAAACCGGGCGTACGGGACCCCAGTTTCGAGGTGATTTAGTGTTCGCGTTTGTCCTCCCAAGCATTGCACTGTTGCCGGCCGGTTTGATTGCTGCGATCGGCACCGGCATTTACATTCGTTCGCGCCGAGCGAATGAAGACCGGCGATATCGCGAGTTGAACTTCAAATAGTTTTGGCGGACGGGCAAAACACCCGTCCGTGCTTCCCTTCCCAGCATTTCCTGCCTGTCGTAGCCGATTCCTGTTGATCCTGATCCGCGGTGTAAAATGAGTGGTTTGGGCCCCCAGCCCTGCAATCGATAGGAGATAAGCACTTATGGCTACCGTTCAAGCGCCTCCCGAGCCACTTATCGGCAAGCTGACCAAGTTCGTCAACGAGCCAGCGACCGATTTCACCAAAGAAGAAAATGCCCGTGCCATGCGCGAGGCAATCGCCAAGGTTCGAGCCGAACTTGGCCGTGACTATGACCTCGTGATCGGCGGAAAAAGAGTCAAGACTGCGGGAAAGATTAAGTCTTTAAACCCGGCGAAGCCGAGCGAAGTGGTTGCTTCGTTCTCGAAGGCAGATGAGTCGCACGTCGAACCTGCCATGAACGCCGCGCAGGAAGCTTTCAAGACGTGGAGCAAGACGACGTTCGAAGAACGCGCGGAGTTGATCTTGCGCGTTGCCAAGACGATCCGGGAGCGCAAGCACGAATTCTCCGCCTGGATGGTATTTGAAGTCGGAAAAAACTGGGCCGAAGCGGATGCAGATACGGCGGAGGCGATCGACTTCGCCGAGTTCTATGCCCGCGAAGCATTGCGGTTATCCAAGGCCGAAACGCCGATTCAGTTGCCCGGCGAGCGCGACTCCCTGATGTACATCCCGCTCGGCGTCGGGATCGTGATTCCGCCGTGGAACTTCCCGGGTGCGATTATGGCGGGTATGACGATGGCGTCGATCGTATGCGGGAATACGGTGATCCTGAAGCCTTCGAGCGATTCTCCGGCAATTGCGCGGTTCTTCTTCTCGATCCTGGAGGAGTGCGGCATGCCTGCGGGCGTGGTGAACTTCTGCCCCGGTGGTGGAGGCACATTTGGCGATGCGCTGGTTGCGCATCCGAAGACCCGGTTCATCGCGTTCACCGGTTCGCGAGAAGTTGGGCTGCACATCAATAAGTCGGCGGCCACACAGGCGAAGGGGCAGATCTGGATCAAGCGGACCATCCTCGAAATGGGGGGCAAGGACGCCATTATCGTGGAAGACGATGCTGACATCGACGCAGCAGTCGATGGCGTGGTGGCTTCGGCGTTCGGGTTCCAGGGACAGAAGTGCTCGGCGTGCTCACGATTGATCCTGAACGAGAAGGTGTACGACCAGTTCATCGAAAAGATGGTGCCGAAGGTGAAGGCGATTCAGGTCGGCGAGCCGACGGAGAACGTAAGAATGGGCCCAGTGGTGAACGAGGGTTCGATGAAGTCGATCCTGGGCTATATCGAGCACGGCAAGAAAGATGGACGCCTGGTCGCAGGCGGCAAGCGCGTGGAAGGCAAAGACGGCTACTACATCGAGCCGACGGTATTTGCCGATATTCCGGCGAAGTCGAAACTGGAGCAGGAGGAGATCTTCGGACCCGTGCTGGCGATCATCAAGTCGAAGAACTTCGATCACGCGCTGGAAATCGCGAATGATACCGAATTCGGCCTGACCGGTGCCTTGTACAGCAAAGACGAGAAGAAACTGGACCGGGCGATGAAGGAGTTCCACGTCGGCAACCTGTACTTGAACCGCAAGTGCACGGGAGCGATGGTGGGCGCGCATCCGTTCGGCGGGTTCAACATGTCGGGGACGGATTCGAAGGCCGGCGGACCGGACTACCTGTACCTGTTCACCCAAGCTAAGGCGGTAGGAAAGAAGCTGTAGGACCATCGATTGATCCAGGGAGAGCCTGCCGGTATGGCGGGCTTCCCTGTTTTTGGTACTTTTTTGTCCAAAAAATGAAATTCGGAAAGCCACGTTCCTGCTGGCTTGCATCATAGTCGGGTGTAAAGGTCTGTTTACCCCGGCCCCATTTGACACAAAGTCGGTAAGGGCCTGAAAATCGAATCAATTCGAGCCGGACAGGGGTTAACCCCGGCTCCAAAGGACGCCTATGGCGCGCATCTTGTGTGTGGACGACGAGCCCACGGTCGTCACATTGAAATGCAAGATTCTGGAAGCAGCGGGTCACACTGTGACTGCGGCGACGTCTGCCCATGAGGCCATCGAAAAGCTCGAGGCCGCGGGGTTTGATGCCGTCGTAACCGATTGGCGCCTTGGTGACGACATTGGGCGTGCGGTCGTACAGGCGGCCAAAAATCATTCAACCACTCCGGTGGTGGTGGTGTCGGGCTACGTGGCCGAGGCATTCCAGGCTGCTGAGCCGCTGGCCGATCTTTACCTGGAGAAGCCCGTCAATCCGGAAGAACTGGTCACCATCGTCAACGAGCTTTTGAAGACCCAGAGCCGGACGGCCACTCAGTAATTCCCGTCAATCCATTCCGGCGCAAGCCCGCATCCTATTTAGAACGCTCGTCTATGCCTGTGCGCCACGCGCAGGAGACCGTGTGCCTATGCCTATTGCCATCCCGCTGAACGGAGTTCTGGAAAGCGGGTTCACCTTGTTCATTGCTGGTGTGGTCCTGGTGGAACGCCGGGGCCGGCACGAGCCTTTGGATCCCAAGCGACAGATCGAAATCCGCACCCTTCTGGACAGCATGCCGGAGTCGGTGGTGATCGTGGACATCAAGGGGAAGATCGTCGATGCCAACGCTACGGCTTCGCGGCTTTCCGCATTGTCGCGCGAGCAACTGCTGGGCATGAATGTGGGTGAGTTCGCCAGGCGATTGGACGGCGAAGCAGCGGATAGATTGGTAAAGTTCCGAAAACCTATCATTTCGCGCGCACTGGCCGGAGAAGCGGTGCAAGGCGAACGGCGCGAGGTGCGCCATCCGGTAAGTGGAGAACCGATCAGCCTGCTGGTATCGGCGAATCCCATCCGGAATGAGCAAGGTGAGCTGCAAGGCGCACTTCTTATTGCGCGGGATGTCACGGAGTTGACTCAACTTCAACAGCGCCTGGCGGATACGGATCGCCACCAAGCGATAGGGCATGTCGCGGCGGGTATCGCCCACGACTTCAACAACACTCTGCAGACGATCAGCCAGGCTGTCGCCGTGCTGAAGATGGCTCCGGATAAGCCTGCCACCGAACAGAAAGTGTTTCTGGACATGATCGAGAACGCTGTCCGGCGCGGCGCCGAAGTCATTTCACGTATTCGCGATTACCTGCTCAGTGGAAAGTCCGTTCCGGGCGAGGTGGACCTGCGCTCGCTAGTTGAAGACGCTATCGAACTGACGCGTCCCATGTGGCAGGCGGCAGGAGTTTCCATCCAGCGCGAGTTGAAACAGCTTCCCAAGGTTCGCGGCAATCCAGCGGACCTACGCCGGGTGTTCACGAACCTAATTATCAATGGCGTGCAGGCAATGCCACACGGGGGGACTTTGCTCATTGGCTGTGAGGACTCCGAAAAATCGGTTCACGTATGGGTGCGAGATACTGGCCAGGGAATCTTGCCGGAGATCCGCAAGCAAGTCTTCAATCCTTATTTCACGACGAAGCCCGGGGGAACGGGGCTGGGTCTTTCTGGCGCACAGAAGATCCTTCTCGAACTGGGAGGAAACATTTCGTTTCAGAGTGAACCTGGTCGAGGAACGCAATTTGACCTGCAGTTTCCGAAACGCGAAGAAAACCAGGAGAGAAAGAGCGCCTAGCCCTGAAGTTCAGGTAATGAAAAGCCGGTCCATGGAGGACCGGCTTTTCTTGCGAGTACGAGTTCTAGGAAACGCTGGCGGCCTTGGTCGTGTCCGGAGGCAGGCTGCTGCTGGCCGAGGTGGCCGCGGCGGCTTCCGCCAGAATGCGATGGTGAATGGTGAACAACGCCAGTTCCAGTCGATCGGATACGCCGATCTTGTCGTAAACGTTGCGGAGATAGTTCTTGATCACCTGCTCGGTTGTTCCGAGTTCGGTGGCAATCTCCTTGTTCTTATATCCTTGGACGATCAAGGCGACGATACGGAGTTCCTTGTTGGTGAGGCGGTCCACGACGCGCGCCCCGACCATATCGTTTTCGCTGACTTCCGTGGGGACAGCGTTGTCCTGCACGTAAGTATCGCCCCGCGCGACATTGCGAACGCAGTCGAGCAGAGCCGGGCCCGTGACGTTGCGATACACGACACCATGAGCGCCAGCGCTGAGGTAGGCCGCGTTGTTCTCGCCGGAATCGGCGATCAGCACCAGACGTCCTTTGACCTTGGCCACGGCCTGCGCAAGGGAATGCACATCGGGATAGAAATTCACCGAGCAAACCACCACGCTGGGGCGGAAGCGTTCGAGAGCCATCGGCAGTTGGTCAGGCGTTTGGGCCTGGGCCACGATGCGCATCTCGTCTTCCACCGCCAAGACCTTGGCGATACCGGCTCGGAACACAGGTTGTTTGTCAGCAACTACAAGTTTCAACATGGGCAGACCTAAGTGGCGCGTACAAACTCATAACCGTCGATGACGCAAGCGACGCCGGTTTTATCCGGAGAATTACCTGATTCAGTTCTAACCACAGTTCCGCGGCATTGCAGCTTCACGTCCACGTCCGCCCCCGTCACGTCCCGAGGAAGCGTAATTTCGAAGGTGACCTTCGAGCCGACCTTGAACTGCGAGTTGGCGCGGAGGTACACACCAGCCGCACTTAGATTATCGGTAATTCCGTCCAGTTTCTTAGCCGAGTCGGAGGCCTCGATTGAAATTGGCAGCTTTAGCTCGAACCGCTTCCCTGTTCGTGTCTCGGACACGCTTCCTCCAAATTAACCCGGAAATCAAAAGAGCCGACGATGCTGGGGGAGATAACTACTTCGGGTTTATATCACGGAAGGAGCAGCAAAGGTAGCGTTTAGCACACTGAGAATGGACATAACTGATAAACACCGCTGCAGATAGGGTATATGCAGTAAGGGCGAGCCAAATCGCCCGCCCTTACTGCCAGGGTGAGGAGGAAATCAACTCACCATGTGTTTGACGGTTCCGGCGGTGCCGTAACCGAACAACAACCCGAGAATGGCAACTGCCGCGGACGCCGGCCAGACGTACTCGCGAGCGTGCCGACGGACGTCGAGTTTCTCCCGTACCGTACTTTTTACCTGCGTACGCAGCTCGGAAACGGTGTTATGGATACGCCGACGCTGCTCTGCGGCCTGCTGTTCAAGGATATCGGTTGGAACGTCTGGGGAGATCGGGGTGGTCATAACTGAGTCCTCGCTTCGTTCTGTAGCCAGACTTTGTCATCTCTCAGCACCTTGATGGTCCGTTCTGGCACGAGTCCCTTTTCGGTAATGCTGCGGTAGCCCATGAACAGTGCGGCACCGCCGAAGATCGCATATACAACGCCCACGATCACGCAAGCGAGGAATGTGGCATACAGCGAGCCGGCAAAGAACGTGTACACCAGCGCCACAAGCCCCGCCGTCAGTACCAGGAATGCGGTGGCTGCGAGTAACCCGCCGATTACCAGCAGAGGTGCCGACGATTTAAGATTGGCGATCTTCTCGCGCATCTCGGCTTGAAGCATCGCCAAGCGGGTTTCCGCGAATCGCTTAAATTCTTCCTTGGCTTCGTTCACGGTCGCACCGATGGAGCGACCGTTCGCGGTGCGTTCATGTTCGTCAATGTAGTGAATATTCGAGTTCATTCGTCCCTCCACACGCGCAGAAGGAAGCCCACCACAAAAGCTGTGGCTGCCGAACCGGCGATGAATTGGAGCGGATAGTTGCGTGCGTAGTATTGAGCGCGGTTACGGGCAAATCGCGCCTGCCGCGACGCGGTATCGGCAAGCTCGGAAGCCTGGTCCTTGATTCTGTCTGCGACATCACTTTCTTTTGCGCGACCGCGAATCAGACGGAACCGATACCGAAGATCCTCGACACGGTCGGAGACGAAGCCGGGGATTTGGCGGGCTTTATCCTTGACGGTGTTAAGGACGTTCGCCACTCCGCTGGAGCGATGCTCCTGGTCGAAGTCTGATGAATGCCGCTCGTGCGGCCACTCACCAAGGGATTGTTCAGTAGCAGTCTCGGGCAGCAGCGCTTGCGAGTTCGAGTAGTCGATTGACCGCTCAACAGGTACGGGTCCGGGCCGGACAGAGCTCCCGGGCGACTCGGGATAACGCATGCTGCTCAACGGTTCATCGTTGCGTACCGGTTCAGCCATGTTGTCTCTCAGTTCCATAGGTTGGATTCAAGGGTTTGGATGAGGCTTAAGGCGAGCGAGTGGTCAGGGAAAAAGAGTAAGGGCGCCACCGAAGCGGCGCCCTGGAACGGGCAACACGGCTGCTAGAAGGCTCCGCCGCCGCCGCCGCCGAACCCACCCCCGCTGAAACCTCCTCCGGAGCTGAAGCCGCCGCCGCCAAATCCGGAGCCGCTGCTGCTGGATCGAGGAGCGGAGACGAAGACGTTCTGCGCCTCCGACGTCAGGCGACTCATGTTGTGGGTGAACATCATGGAGTTGAAGTTCATTCCCGAGTAGCCACCGTATGGCTGATACCAGGTCGGCGGATTCTGCATGATGCCGGCGAAGGCCTGCGCCCATCGCTGTTCCACGCCGAGCGCCATGGCGAAGGGCAGGAACTTCTCAAAGGTGTCCGGTGGCATACGCTGTAAACGGTCCTTGTCCACGCGGTTCATAAACTCCTGCAGACCCAAAATGTGAACTCGGGTCCGTCCGCCCAGGATCGTTTTAGCACTCATGTTCCGCCCGAAGATAAGGACAAAAATAAGGGCGAGAATACCCCCGCCGATAGTCACCGTGGGTGAATCAAACAGCGAAATCGCACCCAGGAACTGCAATGCGGCAAACGGTGCCGCGATCAGGATCACGGCGAAAATCGTAAGCGCATGCGCGGAGTCCGGATCAACCAGGTACATACCTTTGGCTTTCAGCTGTGCCTTGATGTCCTGCCGCATCACCGGGAGAGCGGTGTAAAACCGATTCTTGAGACTTGAAAGGGTGGTCTGCGAACCGCCTCCGAACAAATTCGTCAACATAACCTGCTCGTGCGAACTGAGCTTCGAGAATTCCGAAGATGGCTTGAGCAGGTCGAACTCGTAGTCCTTTGAGTCGAAGAAGAAGCCCTCCTGTTTGGTCTCGCGAATGCGGACGTATCCCTTAACAGCGAGATCGACCAAGGTCGAGGTGATGTCCCGCGGGTCGGTGCGATCATCCACAAGGGTGCCGACCTCCGCGGGCGTAAGTCCCTTGGGAGGCTCATACATGGGCGCCACCGAAAGGCCTGGATCTGGATCCCGGCCTTTGTAGTACCAGAACAGAAACATCACAACGAAGGCCCAGATGGGGATGAAGATTCCGGGATTCCCTCGAATGAACCAGTTGGCGCGCGTGAGCGCTCCCGGTTGTTCGACCGCGCCCTTCGGCATGTAGATGTCGATGGTCAGTCCGCCACGCATGGGCAGCGGATTGGTGATCTCGAAGCGGACCTGCGCGCCTTCCACGGTGGCTTCGGCTTCCTGATCATGTGAGCCGTAGACGCCGGTGAAAGCCTGGGCACGAAGTCCTGACGCAGCCGTTTGCGGAAACTGCACGAAAGCAGTCGCATGGTCGATGGGAACAGGCCAGTCGTTTCCAGTTACGTTCCAGTAGAACTCGTTGTGATCGTCGAAGAAACGAGTGGCGTTTGGCGCTGAATAGGAAATGACGATGGTTTTCGAAGTGTCTTGAGCACCGGGAATGTAGACCTTCAGCTTACGGTAGGCTCCCTCTCGCTTCGATTCGTATTTTAGCGAGCGGCCCTGATCGTCGGTGACGCTGGCCACCTTCAGAAAGAGCGAGTAATTTGTTCCCCGCGGACCTGGATATTCCACGGGGATGGTGCGATAGATACCCTGGAAAGATCCGATGAAAACAAACGTGATCCGCTCGATTACAAAGACGCCGCCTGTCTTGTCGACTGAGTAGGTGGCGGCAAAATCGGAGATACGCCAGTCGCGGGCGTAGGCCGGTATTGCCAAAAGAACGACACAAAGAAAAAAGAGCCCACGAAGGCTCTTTAGAGATGTTCTGTTCATGATAAGGTCGCCCAATTCCGTTTCGAAGTTTGCGGCAAAGCCGTCATGACTTGCTAGAACTTCACCTGCGGGACCTCTCGCTCCTGAGGCGAGGAGAGTTCAAAGAACTGCTTCGCCTGGAACCCCAACGCACCAGCAATCATATTTGCCGGGAAGCTCTGGATCTTGGTGTTGTAGTCCCGCACCACGGCATTGTAGTAACGGCGTGCGTTCTGGATTGCGTCTTCCACTTCCTGCAGGGATTGTGTGAGCGACGTGAACTGCTCACTGGCGCGCAGTTGCGGATAAGCTTCGGCGACGGCAAACAACTGGCGTAGCGCGCCGGTGAGCTGATTCTCAGCTTGCGCCACTTCCGCGGGAGTGGTGGCGGACATCGCGGCGGAACGCCACTTCGCGATATTTTCGAATGTCCCCTTCTCGTGTGCGGCGTAGCCTTTCACGGTTTCCACTATGTTCGGGATGAGGTCGCGACGGCGCTTCAGTTGAACATCGATATCGGACCAGGCGGAGTCTGCGCGGACCCGCAGTTGGACCAGGCTGTTGTAGAGCCCGATGATGAAGAAGATGATGAGGGCGATGACTACAAGAATGATGATCAGGGTCAATGCCGCCTCCAAGCGTCAGTGTCGGAGGAATTGTCGCATAAAGAGGGGATAGCTCGGCAGTAATACGGAAGAGCCCGGCGGCTGGAAAACAAAAAGGACGGCTTGCGCCGCCCTTTCTATTTCTGGCTTAACGACTCAGATTAGAGAACCTGAACGCTCTCGGCCTGGAGACCCTTGGGGCCTTTCACGACGTTGAACTGGACCGTCTGGCCTTCTTGAAGGCTGCGGAATCCGTTCGACTGAATCGCGGAAAAATGCACGAATACATCTTCGCCGCTCTGACGGGTGATAAAACCAAAGCCCTTTGCATCGTTAAACCACTTTACTGTTCCTTGTTCCACTTTGTTGTTCCTCGAATTTCTAATTTGAAGCTGAATGAATCGGCGTATCTCGGGCAGGTATGCGTCAGGCGGTTACCTAGGCAGGACGTGCTCAATGAAACGAGTTCAAACTGCTACCAGCATTATACACGAGGAGGGCGGGACGGACCCGCCCGGGGTTATTCGTCGCGCAAAGTGCGTACTGGCTCCACCTGGGCGGCTCGGTACGCTGGAACGGCGGTCGCCAGTAGGGCAACGGTGACCAGGAGCACGGATACACCCGCAAAGGTCAGCGAATCCCGCGAACTGACGCCGTAGATCACGCTGGCCAGCACACGTCCCAGAGCCAGGGCCCCTGCGAATCCGAGCACCACACCGATAATGGTCGGCTTCAGGCCGTCCATCACAATCATCCGGACTACGTCACGGACCTGGGCTCCGAGCGCCATCCGGATGCCGATCTCTCGGACACGGCGGCGAACCGCGTAAGAGAGGACACTGTAGATCCCTACCGCGGCAAGTACCATAGCCAATCCGGCGAACGCTACCAGCAGGATCATGGTGAATCTGCGATGCGCTAGCGACTCCGAAACAACTTCTTCCATGGTTTGAGTGCCCACCAGGGTTTGGGTTGGATCCAGGGCGTGCACGGCGTTCGCCACTGCCGTTGTCAAGGCGCCGGGTTGGTTCACAGTACGGACCACCAGCGTCATGTATCCGGTTGACACCTGTAGAGAGGGCAGGTACACCGCTGCATTGGACCGATCGCTGTCCAGCCCTACCATATTCACATCTCCCACGATGCCGATGATTTCCCGTGGGGTAACGGGTAGCTCGAGGTATTTGTCGGTTAAGTCGAGGCTGATGTGCTTTCCGATGGGATCTTCGTTCGGAAAGAACTCCCGTGCGAGTGACTGGCTGATCAAGATCACGGGCGGTGTACCGCTTGTATCGCTATCAGAGAAATCGCGGCCTCGCAGCAACGGAACCTTCATAGTGTTGAGATAACCGGGGCTGATATTGCGAACGTGCACTTCCGGTTGATCGGCCATCTGTAGCACGGGACGACCTTCAATCAGGATCGGTTGATTCGATCCGCCCTGGAGGGGAAGCGAATCGATGTATGCAACCGACTCGACTCCCGGAAGTGCACGAATCTTGTCACGCAGCTGGGTATAGAAGCCACGGCGTTTCTCAGCTGTGTCGTACTTCGCCTCCGGCAAAGGGATGAAGGTAGTGAATACGTTCTTCGGATCCACTCCGGGGCTCGTGTTTTGCAGGTGGAAGAACGTTCGCACCATCAGGCCCGCGCCAACCAGGAGCATCAGCGACAGCGCCACCTCGGAGACAACGAGGACGCTCCGCGTCCGTGTCCCTCCGGAGTCCGCATCGGTTCGGCCAAGGCCTTGCTTCAATGCGTCGTTTACATCGCCCTTCGCGAAGCGGGATGCAGGAATGATGCCGGAGAGGAGTCCGGTAAGGATTGCTATGGCGAAGGTGAAAAGCAATACGGGCGCATCCAGTTGGATAGCGCCTGTCCTTGGCAGTGAGTCTGACAAGAAATTGGTAATCACTTGGACGCCCAAATGTGCGAAGAACAGTCCAAGCACTCCGCCGGCAAGCGATAACAGCACAGTCTCCAACACTACCTGCCGAATCAGGTCGCTACGAGATGCTCCCAACGCCGCGCGGATCGCGAGTTCCTTTCGGCGTGACAGCGTCATCGCGAGCACAAGGTTCGCAACATTGGCGCAGGCTATCAACAGCACAAACGCCACCGCACCCAACAGCACCAGCAATGCCGGTCTGACGTCACCTACCAGTTCTTCTCGCAGAGGAACAATCAGCGAGCCCCACCCGGCGTTGTCGGCGGGATACTCACTTTCCAGTCGCGAGGCAATGGTAGAAAGTTCCGCCTGTGCCTGGTCCAGCGTCACGGCCGACTTAAGGCGTCCAATCGCTAAGTAATTGTGATTGCCGCGGACCGCCGCTTCCTTCGGCGTGAACTGCAGACAGGTCCAGATTTTCGTTGTTGGCGTATAGGTAGGGAAGGTGAACTTCTCCGGCATGACGCCGACGACCGTAAACGGTTCGCCATCGAGAACGAGGTTCCTCCCAACGATGTTCTTGTCCGCACCGAAATTGATTTTCCAGAACGATTCAGACAAGATTACCGTCTTAGGCGAACTGGTACTGCCGTCCTCGGGGGTAAATGTCCGGCCCAGCAACGGTGTGGCTTTCAGCACCGAGAAGAATGCGGGAGACACTCGGGTTCCGGTAATCGACTGCGGATCGCCTGAGCCGGTCAACGTTGCGGTACCGTTCCCCATCAGCGACATACTTTCGAAACTGGTACTCTCCTTCTGCCAGTCGAGAAAGTTAGCGGGCGACAACGCGAACTTCTTTAGTCCTGGAAAACTTCTTGCCGGAGGCACGTGCCAGACCTGCACAATGCGATCCGGCTCTGGAAATGGAAGTGGCCGCAGGAGAACCGCGTCTACCACGCTGAAAATGGCAGTATTTGCGCCGATGCCGAGGGCAAGTACAACCACTATGATTGCGCTGAAGGCCGGTCGTTTCAGCAAGGTGCGGAGAGCATATTTAACTTCCTGGGGAATTCGCCACATAGGAACACCTGCTCATGTCATTGCATTGGACGTTCCATTTAAAGGCGCGTAAGCGGTTGAAAATACGGGGCGTATTGTTGGGAAATGTCCGAATCCGAGAGGGATCGTCCGGAAACGAACACGAAAAAGAGCGCGGGAGACGCCCGCGCTCTGGTGATTTCGGAACCCCAGTTTTACTTTACTTCCACGCCTTCCGGGGCCACGTTCTTCCGCGGCCGGCGGTTCGACTGAAGGATCTTCTTGCGCAGGCGCAGGGATTTCGGCGTAACTTCCACGAACTCGTCGTCGGCAATAAATTCGATCGCCTGCTCCAGGTTGAGCGGACGGAACGGGACCAGTCGAATGGCTTCGTCGGCAGTGGACGACCGCATGTTCGTGAGCTTCTTCTCTTTCACGGCGTTCACGTCGAGGTCGTTATCGCGCGAATTCTCGCCGATAATCATGCCTTCGTACACGTCCACGCCAGGGCCGATAAAGAGTTCCCCGCGTTCCTGGAGGTTATAAAGAGCATATGCCGTGGTGGTGCCCGGACGGTCCGCAACAAGCGCTCCGGTGAGGCGATGGGGAATTTCGCCCTGCCACTCCGTGTAGCCATCGAAGAGCGAGTTCATGACGATGGTTCCACGGGTGTCGGTTAGCATCTCGCTGCGAAGGCCGATCAGGCCGCGGCTCGGTACGCGGAACTCCATGCGGACGCGGCCATAGCCGTGGTTATGCATTTTCTGCATTTCGGCTTTGCGCATGCCGAGCTTCTCGATGACAACTCCCACGAATTCTTCGGGGATGTCGATGGTCAGGTGCTCGACAGGCTCCATCAACTTGCCATCGATCCTCTTGGTAACGATTTCGGGTTTCGACACAGCGAGTTCATAGCCTTCCCGCCGCATCATCTCAATCAGGATGGAGAGTTGGAGTTCGCCGCGGCCCAGCACCTTAAAGGTGTCAGGAGACGACCCTTCTTCCACGCGCAGCGAGACGTTGGTGAGCAATTCCTTGTCAAGCCGTTCGCGCAGATTTCGTGACGTGACGTACTGCCCTTCCCTGCCGGCGAAAGGCGAAGTGTTCACCGAGAACTGCATCGCGATTGTTGGTTCGTCGATGCTGATATGCGGCAGGGGCGCGGGATTTTCGACGTTGGTGATCGTTTCACCGATCGTAATCCCCGCGACACCGGCGACGGCGACGATATCCCCCAACTCGGTTTCGCTCACATCGACCCGCTTGAGCCCGTTGAAAGAAAACAGCTTAGTGATCTTTGTATTCTGAAATGAGCCATCGACTTTGGCGATGGAGACTTCTTCGCCCGCCTTCATGGTCCCGTTGAAAACGCGTGCGATCGCCAGACGGCCAAGGTAATCCGAGTAGTCCAGATTCGCGACCAGGATTTGCAGCGGACCATCGATTGTGCCCTGGGGCTCCGGAATAGTTTTTACGATCGCCTCAAACAAGGGCTGCAGATCTTCGCCGGGCTTGGCGAGATCCGTCGTTGCGGTTCCGAGTTTTCCGTTCGTATAGAGGACCGGGAAGTCGAGTTGGTCTTCCGCAGCGTCAAGATCAATGAAAAGGTCGTAGACTTCGTTCAGTACTTCCTGCGCGCGAGCATCCGGGCGGTCGATTTTGTTGATCACAAGGATGGGCGGCAGCTTGGCTTCCAACGCCTTGCTGAGCACGTAACGCGTCTGCGGCAGCGGACCTTCACTGGCGTCCACCAGCAACATCACGCCATCCACCATCTTGAGCGCGCGCTCCACTTCCCCGCCGAAATCGGAGTGGCCGGGCGTGTCCACGATGTTGATCTTGTAATCGTGGTAGAAGACGGCGGTGTTCTTGGCCAGAATGGTGATGCCTCGTTCGCGTTCGAGATCGTTCGAGTCCATGACGCGCTCGACAACGGCCTCGTTGGCGCGGAAAATCCCGCTCTGGCGAAGCATAGCGTCGACCAGCGTTGTCTTGCCGTGGTCAACGTGGGCAATGATGGCGATGTTGCGAATTCCCTTACTCAATCCAATTCCTTTTTATAGCTGGTGCGTTTGCACGCATAAACCTTATGAATGGTTGGGGTTTGCGCCTTGCAGACGGTACAGCGGTTGAAGTAACCAACAGGGGTACGTGGTTTCTAGTTTATCAGGGGCTCGGGTTCGGACGCTGATATCTCTCGTCGGATCATTAGTCAGTCAGCAGAACTCCAGCACAAAGGTGAGAGGCACCGGGCAGTTTGCACGCACTTCTATGCGGAGTTTTAGCTGACTTCGAACGCCCATTAACTCCTAAGCAGTTTTGCCTAGCTCCGTAAGGTATGTAACCGAATTCATTGCGCCGGTATTAAGCAGAGAATGTTCGGGCGCCAGTTCGTCCAGACGTCGGTCTGGAGGACGAATGTACCGGTTTCATCTGGCAGTCCTGTTGACGGCAGCGCTCTGCTTGAGCGGCTGTGGCAGTGCCGCGCAAAGTGGCTCCTCGGTTACCAGCCCTGTCCAATCGGGCCAAAACGGCGGCGTGAGTACCGCTCCCGTCAAGGTAGTTTCAGACATTCATAAGATGACAAACTGGAGTTCCTGTAGCGGAGACTGTTCCGGAGAGCCGGGCACAGACGCAACCTACTCGATGACGCAGAGCATTTCGTCTCCTTCGCTTACCGGATCGGCAATCGAGTTCCACATCAGCAGCGGAACTGCCTGGAATACGGCACTCTGGTGGAAGCAGGTCGGCGGGAACGACGCCATCACGCGCTATCTTTATGAACTTTCGTTCTACGTCGCCGACCCCGGCGCAGGCCAGGCACTGGAATTCGCGGTAAACCAGAATGCCTCAGGATGGCGCTACGAGTACGCCACCCAGTGTGACTACCGAGGCTCCGGCACTTGGCGCGTCTGGGACCACAACTCTCAACGCTGGTACACCTCAGGCAAGCAGTGCCCCGAACCGGTCGCGAATCAATGGAACCGCATGGCGTGGGAACTCGAACGAACTTCCGACAACAAAGTCCGGTTCATCGCCGTGACACTCAACGGCCAACGTTCGGAGGTGAATATGAGCTTCGACGCAATTCCGGCATCGGGAAGCGGTATCGACGTGGCGTTTCAGATGGACTCAATCAGCACCCCACGTCCATGGAGCGTTTGGGTTGACGACATCAAGCTCAGCCAGTGGTAATGCCTAGAGCATGCCGCCTGACTTGATCGTCAGGTTCTCGAGCGCCATCTCCAGTTTGACGATCGCTTCTTCCAGCTTCGGATGGCGATCGAGTTCAGTCCGAATACTCTCAAGCAGTTGGCGCACGTCGGTGAGATTCTTAATGACTTGCTGATCTGAATCTGGAGTCGCCATAAGAGCCTCCACTAGCAACTTTACCTTAC
Organism: Terriglobales bacterium; assembly: GCA_035561515.1. Taxonomy (NCBI): domain Bacteria; kingdom Pseudomonadati; phylum Acidobacteriota; class Terriglobia; order Terriglobales; species Terriglobales bacterium. The sequence goes on from DATMXP010000028.1 coordinate 85,414, forward strand.
CGCGCCGGGAAGGACCCGTCTGTGATTCGTTCCTCCTTGAAAAGTGACCCGGCACGGATGACACGCAGGAGTTTTGGTGGGAGAATTCTACCGCTCAGGGGGCGCCTATGCCGGTTTACGACTACTTCTGCGAAGCCTGCAAAAAGGAATTTGAATTGACACTAACCCTGCACGAGCACGACGACGAAAGGATCAAGTGTCCGAAATGCGGTAGCAAGAAAGTCCACCAGATCGCCGCCGCATTCACCGCAGTGACGTCAAAGAAGAGCTAGATGTAGCGGAAAGCACTCATCGGCCGCTCGAGAGGCGATATATCTTCGGTTGACTTGTTTGATGGTGCCGGGAGGGGGAGTCGAACCCCCAAGGTACCAAGTACCGGCGGATTTTGAGTCCGCTGCGTCTGCCAGTTCCGCCATCCCGGCTTAGGGTAGGCACAGACAGTATAGCAGGGGATTTCCTGCTACTTCTGCGACTTCAGCTTCCAGGCCACCTTCCGCAGCATCCCCAGTAGTGTCTCCGCGTCCGCCGGAGCGAGTTTCATCCGCCGCACCATTCGCCGCAGTTTCTCCTTCGTAACCGCTGCCGTCTTCGGCTTTATGTAGCCGCTGGCATCAAGTGCTTCTAGCAATACCTGGGTGAGCCGCTCCAATTCGGCGGCCGTCGCGCGGGGCGTCAATGCCGTCTCAACACGGATCTTCGGATCGCGAGCTAGTTCGTAGAGGCAGACCGCCACCGCCTGGCCGAGATTCATCGAAGGATGCGCCTCCCGGGTGGGGATCTGTAGAAGCCAGTGGCAATGCGCAAGGTCGTCATTCGAGAGACCCCGTTTCTCCGAACCGAAAAGTAACGCGACGTTGCCGGACACCAGCTGCTTGCGAATCAGTCCGCCTCCGAAAGGAAGGGTGCGGATGGGATGATCGAGTTCGCGGTTTGTGCCGGCTGTGGTGCCGACGACGAGATGGCAATCGGCAACTGCATCAGCAACCGACGCAAAACTTTTGGCGGAAGCAAGCAGTTCGGCTGCGCCCACGGCGGACCGTGCTTCTCGAAACGCAACATCATACGGATTCACGACCCGCAGCCGGGTAAATCCGAAATTGCTCATCGCCCTCGCGGCCGCACCGATGTTCAGTGGGTTCCGAGTTGAAACCAGCACCACGATGAGTTCGCCGCTCACGGGCACGTTATTCAAGGACCTCCAGCGCATTCGCGGTTCGAGCCTGCGATTCCCCACTCCGCAGCAGGACATTCCTCACGCTAACGGGTCCAGCAATTTCGTAAACGAGAATTGCGCCCAAGACGATCGTACTCAGTTCCGCACCAAGATTCGGGAAGCGTTTGGTGAGCGACAAGACTAAGCCAATCGCAAGTCCAGCATGCGCCATCAAGCCGAAGCCCATACGTCCACGGAACTCATCCGGCAGTTGTGCGAGACGAGCGCCGGCATAGCCGCCGCCAATTTTTCCAATGGCTCGTCCAAGTATGTATGCGAGACCCACAACGCCTAGTGACTTCAGCAGCCCGAGTTGCAGATGAGCTCCGGCGATGACGAAGAACACTGCATAGAAAGGCGGATCGGTGCGCGACTGCACCCGCGCGAGACGTCCGGTATTCGCCGAGAAGTTGGCCGTTGTAGCGCCTAACGTCAGGCTTACGACCAGTGTCGAGAGATCGAGTACCAGCGAAACACCTGCGCACAACAACACACATCCGATGAGCAGGATGAGCGTCTCGCCGTGCTCCACCACCTTTGTGCACCATGCCGCAAGCAGCAGGCCAACAAGATATCCAAGCGCGATTGAGCCCAGCAGTTGCCAGAGAATGGTGTAGAGAATCTGATAAACGTTGATGCCGGAACTTCCGAAGCTGCCCGTCAATTGAAGAACCGCGGTAACCAGCAGGAACGAACCGAGGCAAAAAAGGTTATTGATGGCGATGACGCCGGTAAGCGCCTGTGTGAAAGGGCCCTGGGCGTTGTACTCGCGGATTACCATCAATGTGGAAGCGGCGCCGGTTTCCATGGCAACGACTCCGAGCAAGACCGCGATCCGCCACGGTTCACCCGCCGCGAGGGTCGCCAGTGTAACCAGAATTGCTGTCGAGAAGCACTCGAGTGCCGTGATCCGCACGACGGACCTTCCGATGCTCCGGAAGTGCCCGAACTCGAAGATGGACCCGATTGAGAAGAGGATAAGCGCAAGAGCAATCTCGCTGAACACGCTCAGCGACGTCAGATTCTGCTCGTTGATCCAGCCCAGCACAGATGGTCCGACGATGATGCCGGCAAGGATGTAACCGGTGACTTCCGGAATACGCAGGAATTTGACCAGATGCCCCGCGAGCAGTGACAGCAACAGGATGAGCGCGACAGAAGCAAGTTCGTTCATGGCGTCACCCATATCAGTACTCTGCGGCCTGGGCGTTGCACGAGCACGGTTGAAGGTTCAGGCACGCGAAAATCACCCAGGGCGCGCTCTACGGAGGCGATCGATGCCTTCATTCCATCGATTTCAAGAATGCGATCGGACGGCCGAATGTCAGCGCGATCGGCACTGCTCCCGCGCAACACCCGCTTGAGCGCCACGCCCGCGTCATCGTTTGGCACGACGCCTATCAAACCCTCGGAGGACACTCTGCCCACATGAATCGGAGAGAGGTGAATGGTGATGCGTCTTTGTCCGCGACGAATTCGAAGGTCGTGGCCTGATGGAGCGGCGCGTCCGAGGATAGCGGCTGCTTCCTGCGGCAGCGAGACCTGCTGGTTGTCTACGGAAAGGATCTCGTCACCAGGCCTCAGATCGGCATCTTCGGCGGGCCAGTTGTCCCACGTCTCCTGAACTACCACACTGGGAGACGCCGAACCACCGGCGGACTGCGATCTGAAACGAACCCCGTACATGGAAAGTGCGGTACCGGTCGGCGAGTTCCCTCCGGAAATGGCCCGTTGAATTTCAGAAACGGGAATCACCGCAGGCCCGTCGTCGCAAGGCACTACCACGCCGTGCAGGTCGCCCTCGAGATCTATCAATGCGCCGCCGAGATGCGAGTTGTTCAAGGGGATCGTTGTCAACATGCGGTTCTGAATGAACGGGCCGCAATCCCCTTTCCCAAAGCCGTTATAGATGCCTGGACTAACGATGGATTCCTGAGCGGAATTCTCAGCGACGACTAGCACCCACGTAGCGAGTTGCGGTGGAGCGGTTGCCAACCTGGATTCGACAAGATCCGTGCCGGGGTTCGCGGACGACCTGAAGAAGGGCAGGCCGGGAATCCAACTGCCGGGCGAAAAGGCGGGGGCTGCAGCGCCGATTCCGATGGCACCCTCGCGGGGCAAGGCATCCAGCCTTTTGGGAACAATGAGGCCGAGTTTGGGGATTATGACCCCGGAAACGCCCCACGGTTGAATTAGAGCAACACGCGAAGAAGCCTGCTCGCCGACGCTTGCGAAGGTGTTGGAAAGATTTCGCAGGCTATTGCGGCGGACCAGTTGCTGAAGGCCTTCCAGTTCGGCGCGAGTAACAGTACGTTCTTCGCCGTTTTTGTGGTGCGAGCCGAAGTAGGGCCGGAGCAAGATTCCGGTCGTGAGTATGAGAACTGCGATGACTGCCAGAATCGCCGCGTAGCGATTGCGGTCAGAAAGAAACATTCCATCTCCGGTTCGTGAATCCGTTGTCTTACACGCGTTAGCGGAAACCTGTCACGAGGACTACATCACTCTTCTGAGAACCGCGAGAAATCACCAGGTCTTTGCCATCGGGGGTCCAGTCGAAAGAAAAGGAATCGCCTGATGGGAAGTTAGTCACCTTGTATGCAGGCTTGCCGTTGATTGGCTGAGCCCAAACGTTTCGGGCGCCGTCTTTGGCTAGAAGATACGCGACCGCGTCACCATTGGGAGTAAACCGCACGAGGTCCGCACCCAATGGAACCGGGAAGTCCGTTACCTGCTTGTTGTCGGAAACGCGAAGGACCAGGCAGCGGACTTGGAAATCCGCGCCCGTGTAGATGAACCCAAGATACCGGCCATCATTGGAGAAGAAGACGAAACCATTCATCCCTGGTTTGCCGGGGACGTCGTACTGGGTGATGGGGCCACCTTCGACGGACATGGTCTGCAACTTGCGAGAATCGCTGAAGATGATGTTCTTCCCGTCGGGAGTGCAGGAGAGGTTGTTGGCAGATCCCAAATCCGTCAGCCTGGTCAGGTTCGAGCCGTCGAGATTGATACGCCAGATGTTCAGGCTTTCTTTCAACCCAACCAGCACGACGTAATTTCCGCAGCGAGTGCCGCTCTGAATACGCTCCAGGCCGCTAACAAGGTTCTTTGGATTCGTTCCGTCAAGATCGAGTTGAACCAGTTCGGTGCGACGGTTCAATGCGTAGATGTGGTCGCCGGAGATGCGGATTCCGAAGCCGAGCGATTCACCAGACGTGATCTGGCGGGCGCGATTGGTATCTCCATTGGGCAAGCGGAACAGGTTGCTCTCGACACTGGTTTGGACGGCCACCAGCCTGCTGTCGTCACTAGTTATATCGAGACAGCAGCCGGCATAGAAACTCAGGTCGTTGGTGAAGCGAGTGCGTTTGCCATCCGGATAGGAGATGAAGAATATCTGGTTATTCGCCTGCTTCCGATCATTGATGATGGACAGCAGGCCAGATCCATCTCCTAACCACACAACAGCGAGGATGGGGTCGGGCGAACTCAACAGCCGCTTGATTGAGCCGTCTTTAGGGTTCAGTAGCTCGAGGGCAAAGGCAATATCTTTGCCGAGGTACACCGTCCCGTAGGCGATTGATTTTCCGTCGGGCGACCAGTCCACGGTTTGTGGAGACTGGCCGGTAATGGACTTCAGCACCTGCGGGTTCGAGCCATCCTGGTTCGCGATGATGAAATCTGTGCCCCGTCCAGGGACGCCACGGGCAAACACGAACTGCGAGCCGTCAGGAGAAAAGGTCGGAAGCGAATCGACGTCCTTGGCGATCTGCTGGGGAGTGCCGCCAAGCACGGGCATGACATAAAGATACCGATAATTAGCTGTGCTCTTGTCTGACCGGACAAAGTAAATGTAGTTGCCGTCTCGCGAGAACGTAACCCCGACGAATACGACCGCTTCCGGCGCGAGCACCTGAATGTCCGTGCGCGTTGCGACCTGCCGGACCCACAGACTCTGCTGTTCGCCGTTGCGCAGCACGTAAACGATGTAGCGGCCGTCGGGAGAGACACCGGCCTGGACGGCCTTGCCCGAGTCGGTAAGCTTTTCGAATTGCATGTTCTGCACATTCAGTGCAGGACGTTTCTTGAACACCGTGTATCCAGCGATCACGGCGGCGATGACGAACAGCACAGCAACGAGTGCAATGATTCCCCATCCAGAACTCTTCGGCACCACCTTCGTTGCAGTGGTGACCTGGGTTGCGATCTGCACGCGTCCGGAACTGGTGTCGCGCTTCAGACGCTTGAGTTCGGCGCGCATTTCAGCGGCACTCTGGTAGCGAAGATCGCGGTCCTTCTCCAAGGCGGTACGAATAATCTCTTCCAGCTTGGGAGGAAGAGAGCCGTTGAGCTCTGAAGGAGAGACGGGATCGCGGTTCAGGATGCCATCGAAAATCACCGCCGAGGTATCGCCCTCGAAAGGGAGCTTCGCGGTGGCCATCTGGTACAGAACGGCACCGAAGGAAAACAGATCGCTGCGGGCGTCAAGGTCCTTACCTCTGGCCTGCTCGGGGGACATATAGGCGATGGTGCCGACGGCAGTTCCGGGACTGGTGAGGTGCGAATCTGTGGCACCAACGGTGGCGGCCGTGGTCTGCGCCACGGCTTTCTTCTCGGCCACGAGCTTGGCGAGTCCGAAATCGAGTAGTTTGGCCTGCCCACGCGTGGTCACAAAGATGTTAGCGGGTTTGATGTCGCGGTGGATGATACCGCGGGAATGGGCTGCATCGAGCCCATCGGCGATCTGGATGGCGAGGTCTAGCAGTTCCTGAGTATCGAAGGGGCGCCCGGCTTGATGACGATCCAGTGGCGCACCATCCAACAACTCCATGGCGATGAAGACGTGCCCATCGACCTCGGCAATCTCGTAAATCGTGCAGATGTTCGGGTGATTCAGGGCGGAAGCGGAACGCGCCTCCATACGGAAGCGCTCCACCGCTTGCGGAGATTTCGACACGTCGTCGGGCAGGAATTTCAGCGCAACATGCCGGCCGAGGTTGAGGTCTTCGGCCTCGTACACCACACCCATGCCGCCACTTCCCAGCTTGCCAAGGATCCGATAGTGCGAAATGGTCTGCCCGATCACCCGTATGCCTTACGTGCGATGTTATGTGGGCTGCTGGCGATGGTCAACCTCTGTCGCGGCCGGCGGCAGTAGTTACAGGTTAACGCGTTTCATGGCCATCTCCGGATAGCGAGGTCCAGCGACCCTGTCGGATGGGACAGCCGAAGCGATCCGTGCCAACTCCTGAGACGTGAGCTTGACGTTCACTGCCTGTGCGTTCTGCTCGAGATACTTCTGGCGCTTGGTTCCGGGGATGGGAATGATGTCGTCGCCCTGCGCCAGTAACCACGCCAAGGCCAGTTGCGCGGGCGTGCAACTTTTCTCCCTTGCGATTTGCTCGAGTTGCTCCTGTAAAGAGATGTTGCGGGTGAAGTTCTCGCCCTGAAAACGCGGGGCGTTGCGGCGATAGTCGTTCGTCGGCAGGTCTTCCTGATGCTTGATTGCCCCGGTGAGAAAGCCGCGTCCGAGCGGACTGTATGCGACGAAAGTGATACCAAGCTCACGGCAAGTGGGAAGAATCTCCGGTTCCGGATCACGGGTAAAAACGGAATACTCGGTCTGCAGTGCGGCGATGGGATGGATTTGATGTGCGCGTCGGATGGTGCTCGATGCCGCTTCGGAGAGTCCCAGATAACGAACTTTCCCTTGCTCGACCAGTTGTTTCATAGCCCCGACTGTATCTTCAATCGGAACATTGGGATCGACGCGGTGCTGATAGTAAAGATCGATAACGTCGAGGCCAAGTCTCTGGAGACTCTGATTGCAGGCTTCGATGACGTAGTCGGGACGGCCGCAGATGTCTACCCATCCGCCGTTGGCATCGCGAACGTTACCAAATTTCGTGGCAAGGAAGATCTCGTCACGACGAGCCTTAATAGCCTTCCCTACCAGTTGCTCGTTGTGGCCCATGCCGTAAGCATCGGCGGTATCAAGGAAGTTGATACCGAGATCGAGCGCGCGATGAATGGTAGCAATAGATTCTTCGTCGTTGCGCTGGCCGTAGAACTCCGACATGCCCATGCAGCCGAGGCCGATAGCGGAGACTTGCTCCTGCGTTCTGCCCAGGCGGCGGTATTCCATGGCGGTCTGATTGGTGCTGCGGCGGTCACGAGTCATGGGATTCTCCTATCCATGAATAGATGAATGCCACTGCGGTTGGTCGCCAACGCTCCCAAATGTTTTTCCGACTACTACTCGGTTGTGACGGCCTTTACCAGGTTGCGGGGGCGATCGACATCCACCCCGCGACGCACGGCAATGTGGTACGCCAGCAGTTGCAGCGGAACGATCTCTACGAGCGGAGACAGCAGTTCGGGCGCTTCGGGAACATAGATAACATCCTGAGCAACTTCCTCGACCTTGCGATCTCCTTCGGTAGCGATAACGATCACGCGACCGCCGGTCTCCGTGATTTCCTTGCAGTTCGCGAGAGTGCGTTCCGAGCGACGCACGGCCGCTGCATCATTCGGATCGCGAGTTGCGATGGCTACAACGGGCAACTTCTCGTCTATGAGCGCATAAGGGCCGTGTTTGATTTCACCCGCGGGATACCCTTCGGCGTGGATGTACGAAGTCTCTTTCATTTTCAGGGCACCGTCGAGCGCGATCGGGAAATGAACGCCACGAGCAATGAAGAGGAAATCCTCGCTCTTGTAGAACTTTTCCGCCAAGGCGCTGCACTCAGTGTCACGCGTAAGGGTGTGCGTAATCTTGTCGGGCATGGCAAGCAGTTCGGTGATCCAGTGGCGCGACTGCTCTGAAGTCAATGTCCCGCGAAGATCGCCCAGGTAAACACCAAGCAGGAAGAGGGCGACCAGTTGGGCGCTGAAGGCCTTGGTCGAGGCAATGCTGATCTCCGCGCCGGCATGCGTGTAAATCACAGCATCGGCTTCACGGGCGATGGTGGAATCCACTACGTTGGTAATGGCCAAGATCTTCGAGCCGCGCGATTTCGCAAGATGCATAGCGCCGCGAGTATCGGCAGTCTCGCCTGACTGGGTGATAACAATCGTCAACTCATCTGGGCCCGTAATCGGATTGCCATATTCGAATTCGCTGGCATGCTCAACGTAGACGGGAACACACGCAAGTTCCTGGATCATGTACCGCCCGGCAATACCGGCGTGGCGACTGGTGCCAGAGGCGGCAATTCTGATCTTGCGGATTTTGGAGAAGTCTTCCGCGTGCAGGTGAATTCCTTCGAGCGTTACGCGGCCGGTGGCCGAATCCACTCGTCCCAAGGCTGTGTCGCGTACAGCCCGAGGATTTTCGAAGATCTCCTTGATCATTATGTGGGGGAACGTATGAACCATGTCTGATTATTCCTGCCGATCTTATTTATTCTGCAAAACCGTTCGTGATTGTTCGCTGAAGCTTGCCTTCGCGTGAGAGCACGACAAAGTCCGCCTGGGATCCGGGTGCAATAATCCCAATATCGTTTCGACCGATGACGCGTGCGGGATTGAGAGTCGCCAACTGAACCGAATGCTGTAGCGACCACCCCGAGAACTTCATAATGTTCGTCACCGCGCGGTCCAAGGTAAGCACGCTTCCGGCGAGCTTTCCTTCGTACTCGCAGCGATCGCCTTTCACTTCGACCTTGAAAGGACCGAGTTGGAACTGCCCGTCGCCCATTCCGGTGGCGCTGATCGCATCGGTAATCAGCACGGCGCGATCGCGACCTTTCGCACGAAGAAAGAGACTTACCATCGACGGATGAACATGGATTCCGTCGGCGATGATATCGGCGGTGACACGATCATCGGAGAGGACCGCACCGAGGATACCGGGATCACGGTGATCAAGCGGACGCATCGCATTGAACGTATGCGTGGCGTGACGTCCTCCGGCGGCAATTCCCTTCTCAGCCTCAGCCATCGTTGCGTTTGAGTGACCTAGACTGTTGCAGACACCTCGTTCGGCCGCGTACTTAATCGTCTCAAGAGCTCCCGGGATTTCCGGAGCGATCGTCACGACAGCGACCTTGCCTTGCGCTGCCTGCCACATCTTCTCAAACAGATCGATGGAGGGCTCTACCAAGTTTTCAGGCGGATGCACGCCGCGCTTTGCGTGACTGATAAACGGACCTTCAATATGAATTCCGGCCGGTTTCGCGCGACCGCTTTCGCCGGACTTGGCGGCCTTCGCAATGCGCTCAAGTGCGGCATAGGTCGAGTCGAGTGGGGCCGTAACGGTAGTCGGACAGTAACTTGTGACCCCGTGCTTCGCGAAATGGCGCTCCATCCGAGCACGTCCTTCGCGGTCTTCCTGCATGACGTCGTAACCCGCGCCTCCGTGGACATGAATATCCACGAATCCAGGCGCGAGGACGCTGTCGGCTAAATCGATGAGACGGACATTATCGGGGACTTGCGTGCTCGCTCGCGATGAAACGGAAACCACATAGCCGTCTTCCACCATGATGATTGGATTTTCGATCGCTGTTAGCGGTGTGAAAGCGAGCCGGGCTGTAAAAACTGTTTTCACTTTTCGGTATTGGGATCATTGTACCGAAATTCACTAGTGCATGGCTGCACCGCCGCCTCCCTTGCCCGATGTCTTTCGCATAATCAGGATGAGTGGCAGAACGGCGACGAACATAATCGCGAGAAAACGGAACGCATGAATGAATGAGACCATCGACGCCTGACGCTGAACCTCACCCCAAAGCGCGCCGACGGCCTGCTTTCCCGCAGTGGTGGAGTCCATACCCTGTGACATAAACCATGCGCGAGCGGCGTCGGTCATCTGCGTTGCAGCCGGATTGGAGGGATTGACACTGGTTCCGAGAACGTTGATGTTGCTCTGCGTTTGGCGTGCGACGATGGTTGTCACCATGGCAATACCGACGCTCGCTCCGATGTTGCGCATCAAGTTGAAGAGACTGGTCGCGTTGCCCATCTGTTCTTTGGGGATGGAGTCGTGAGTGACGGTGGTGAGCGGCACGAACACGAAGCCCATCGACATACCCTGAATGAACTGCGGCCAGAAAACATCCCAATAGCCGGCGTTCAGGTTTACGTGCGAGAGATCCCACAACGAGTACGCTGCGACGCTAAGGCCGATGAACAAGAGCTTTCTCGGCTCAACCTTCGACATCAAGATGCCGACGAACGGCATGGCGATGAACGAGCCTAGTCCGCGAGGAAGCATCGCCCAGCCAGCATCGAGCGCGGAGTAGCCAAGCAATTGCTGAAGGTAAATGGGAATCAGAACAGTCGCACCGTAAAGGACGAACCCCAGAACGGTCATCATGAACACACCAGTCGCGTAACTTCGATTCTTGAAGACGCGCAGGTTCACGATGGGCTGGTTCTCAAACAACTCGTTAATGATGAAGAAGACTAGTCCGCCTATGGCGGCGACCATCAACCAGACGATAAAGTTGGACGAAAGCCAATCTTCCTGCTGCCCCTTGTCGAGCATGATCTGCAGCGCACCCATGCCGACAGCCAGCAACCCAATACCCCAGTAGTCGACGTACTGCGACTTGCGCGAAATGTACTTGGGGTCGTGAATGAAGGCCTGGGACATGAGCATCGCCAGCAGGCCGACTGGAAGATTGATGTAGAACACCCAACGCCAACTGTAGTTCTCGGTAATCCAGCCACCCATGACGGGGCCGAGCATGGGGGCCACAACAATTCCGAGTCCCCAAAACGCCATGGCTTTCCCGCGCTTATCGGGCGGGAAAGCTTCGAGCATGATTGCTTGCGATAGCGGCTGTAGACCGCCGCCGGTCGCACCTTGTATCACGCGGAACAAGATCAGCAGCGGCAGGCTCGGAGCCATTCCGCAGGCAACCGAGGAGACCGTAAAGCCGAGGATTGAAACCATCAGCACGCGCTTGCGTCCGAAATGGTTTGAAAGCCAACCCGTCATGGGCAGAACGATAGCGTTCGAAACGAGATATGAAGTCAGAACCCATGTGGCTTCTTCGGTGCTTGCGGAGAGGTTACCCGCGATGTGCGGCAGGGACACGTTCACTACCGTGGTATCGAGCACCTCCATGAAGGTGCCCAACATCACCGCAACGGCAATGATCCACGGGTTGACCAGGCGCTCTTGCACGGAATCGATGGCAGCAGCAGTCGCCATTACTTCGTGAGCACCGTAACGACTACAGACATCCCAGGCCGCAGCCGATGTTGAGTGTCCTGCCCCTTATCGAGAACGATTTTGACCGGGACCCGTTGAACGACCTTGACGAAGTTGCCGGTGGCATTCTCGGGAGGAAGCAGGCTAAAGCGAGCTCCCGTCGCTCCGCCAATGGATTCGACTCGTCCGTTGAGATCGCTCTCGTAAGCGTCGACGTGGATCTTGGCGGACTGACCTACTCGCATGTCCTTAAGTTGAGTTTCCTTGAAGTTCGCCGTGACCCAAACATCGTCGAGGTCGACGACGGACGTTACCGGCTGCCCTGGCTGGACTACCTGTCCGACCTGGACGTTGCGCCGGCTCACAATACCGTTCACCGGAGCCTTGATGGTGGTGTAGCTGAGATTCAGTTGTGCCTGGGCCAATGCCGCTTCGCGAGTTTGCACCGTCGCACTGGCAGCTCCGGCTTTCGCCTGCTGCACCTGTATCTGCTGCGGTGCCGTCAACGAGGATTGCAACGCAGCCTGCGCCTGCGCGACCTGGCTTTCGGCGCTGGCGACTTGCGAGCCAGCAGCATCCAGGGTGGCGCGAGCAGCTTGCTCGGCAGCGACAGCAGCATCGTACTGTTGACGCGAGATCTCTTCTTTTTCGACCAGTTGCTGGAAGCGCTTCAGATCCTGCGCCGCTCGATTGTGCATGGCTTCCGCTTCGCGTGCGCGAGCCTTGGCGGCGTCTACTGCCTTCTGGGCGGCGTTCAGGTTTGCCCTCGCGGTAGCAACACCGCTGGTGCTGGTGGTGCTCGTGATCGGCACGCCCGTACTCGCAGCGCGAGCATTCGCCTGCGCGTCGCTGAGTTCAGCCTGGGCGCGCTGAAGCGCAACTTCGTAGTCGCGAGGATCGAGCTGGACTAGAACCTGCCCCTGCTGCACCTGGTCATTTTCCTGGAACCGCACTTCAATGACGGTACCTCCAACGCGAGCGCTGACCGGGTAAATATGTGCATCCATCTGCGCGTCGTCGGTGGATTCGCGAACCGTGTAATACTGCCAAAGGAACACGCCGACCGCGACGGCTACGATGACACCAATAATAAGGACCCATCTCGCCCGTGGGTGATCCCGGAAATAGGCCTTGGCCTTCGCCCCTTTACTACGGTCCTCTACTTCCTCAGGAAACGGCTCACGTGCCGAGTCCATATCTTCGGTCAAAATTGCGTTTTTCGACTCATCTCTCGAGTCAGCCACTATGGGGTACCTCCCAAAAATTCTTTCGTTGCTCGCTCTGCGGTTCCCAACGACCTCGCCAATGCTAGCTTGGCAAGGTTGAACTGGAGCGTGCTGCTTATAAATGCTTCATTACTATTGGCGACAGATTCCTGCGCCTGTACAACTTCGATGTTATTTGTAACGCCCGCGCGAAACCTATCCTGGGCTTGTGCGAGTGTCTGGTTCGCTAGTTCCAGCGTACTTTGGCCAACCCGCACCAACTCGGCTGCGGAAGCTACATCAAGAAAAGCTGCCCTGACCTCGTATTCGATCCGTCCCCGCAGATCGTCGGCTTCAGCCTGACGCAGCTTCAGGGTTGCATCGGCCTGCTGAATGTCGCTCTGAATCCGGCCACCCTGGTATATGGGAACGGTGATAGCCGCCGCAGCCGAGAAAGTTCCATGCGAGTTTCCGAGATTTGGCCCGATTACACCGTAGTCGCCACTCACGCCTAAGCGCGGCAGCCGCTCGCTCCTGGCGGCATTCTGAGTGTACTCGGCTGCCCGTACCCTCGCCTGGGCCGAGGCGAAGTCAGGGCGATCACGCAGCGCACGAGAGATTGATTCCTCCAGCGTGAGTGGAGGTGCAGGTTTATATGGGATTTTTTGTGCCAGCGTATATTCCTGCCCAACCGGCAGCCCAATTACCCGGGCTAATTGGAGCTTTAGTTTGTTGAAGCTGTTCCGAGCGGCGACAAGGCGCTGCTGCTGGGCCTGCATTTCCACCTGAGCGCGCAAGACATCGATCACGGGAACGACGCCAGCATTCTTCTGGTCAACGGCGGATTGATAGAGAGTCTGGGCCGTCTGCAACTGTGCCTGAACGGCGTCGACGCGAGCCTCTGCCGCGAGTGCCTGAACGTAAGCCAAACCAACCGCTACTACCACCAATTCACGGGCGTTCCGGTAATTGAACTGCGCTGCTTCGCTGTTCTGATCGGCAGAACGAAGCCGGTGCATGGACTCGATGTCGATGATCGGCACGTTGGCCGATGCGCGTATGTCGGTAACAGCAAACGGGCCAACGATCGGTGAACCGGTTGGAGGGGCAAATCCATACGCTGCAAGGTTGACCTGCTGGATGCTCTCAACGGCTCGTGCTGACAGCGAAGGCATAAGTGCCGACAGTGCACGCAACCGGGCCGCCCGGACCGATTCCTGTGCCCGAATAGAGGAGACTAGTCCCAAGTTGTACTTCAATCCGCGGTCGATGGCATCGAGGAGGGTGATCGAGACAGTGCCGGGCACGGCCTTCTCACCACTCACACTGCCTGCAAACGGGTTCTCGCCGCCCAGGTCAGACAGACCGGGCAACTCCCCTGCTCCCTGGCTTCCACGAGTTGTTTCCGCACTAAAAGAGGTTGGCGAATTCTGGCCGGAAGCTCCGGCTGCCAAAACTATCAAAATGGGAAGAACTGCAAACAAAAAAAGATACTTACGTTTGTGAAGCACTTGCGTTCCTCATCTATTAAACAGCTCGTACACACCAAGAGTATTGGGCTCAACCAAGCCCACCACACCACAATTAGTTTACGTGCTCGACCGAAATATTGGATGAGCAAAGTGGAGTATGGGAATCATTCGGCGTGATGCTGGAAGCTTGTGCACGCAGAAATGACTGCGGAAGGCAGGCTTCCGATGAGGACGGAACTTGGTCTGGTATAATTACGTCTGCGGTGAATAACCGCGTTCTGCAACAAAAAATCCAGCGTTCATCGACGTCGGGGAGTGGCTCAGCCTGGTAGAGCACCTGGTTCGGGACCAGGGGGTCGGAGGTTCAAATCCTCTCTCCCCGACCAATCTTTCTCTCGCCTCTTCAACATCTTACGCAGCTTTCGCTGACTTCGATTTCGACTGCTTTTTCGGTACATTCGGTACAATTGAAGCCGGAAGTTCGAAACCAACCCCGTATTCAGCCGCCTTCTGCTTCCGAAACGCCGCGTTGTCTTTCACCATGTCGTACAGATCGTCCATCGAATTTCCCGCGTGTCCCAACCAATAGTCGCGAAGACCTTTCGGACACGAGGTCTCGTTTTTCAAGTACGTATTACGGAAGCGCCGGAAAGCATGCGTCCCCGCCTTGTGGTCACCGGTGTGCGCGTTCACGTAGCCCAACGCTTTCAGCGCCGTATGCAGATGGCGACGAAGGACGTTGGTCAACGATAACGGTGTGCCGTTCCTGGTTTGGAAAAGAAACCCGCTCGTGCGCGTTCCGATGAAGCCCTTCAGCAGCTTCGCGACTTGAGGATTGAGGTCAACCTGCCGCTTGGCATTCGCCGTCTTGACTCGACGTTCTACGCGACCACGCCGCGCCTTCTGCTCGACGGTAATCGTAGCGCAGTCAGGTGAGAGGTGCTTGTCGATCTCTATGCCAAGAGCCTCACCAATACGAAGACCTGCCGCGCCGGCGAGGACAAAAAGCATTTGTTCTCGCGGCCAGCGATACTTGGCTAGTCCGGTCATAATCTCAGAAGAGAACGACGGCCGGTTCTGTTCCGAAGCATCGACAACGGGCAAATCGATGAAATCATGGTTCCACTTGCGCGGATAGACCTCATTCCCATCCCCATCGATGACGGAAGCTACCACCATCTTGGGTACCTGGATGTAATTCTCGATGCTCTTCGGCGACAGTCCCTTCTTCGACATGATCGCGACGAGCTTCTTCAGCACGCCGTTGTTCACATCGCCCACCGGGCAGTCTCCGATGTTTGGATTGATCCAGTTCCTCAAGGTGCGCTCCCAGTCTTCAATCGTCCCGGGGGCTACCGGTTTGCGTTTCCGGTTGCGAAGGTGTTCGAGCCAGCCTTGCGCCCGTTCTTTGAAGGTGATTACAGTCGCGGGCTGTTGCTTGACTACCTTGTTGAAATGTTCGACCGTGTCGGCACCGCTCGCTGCGATGATTTCACGGCCACGACGTTCGCGCTCAGACTTGGAGAGAACACCTGGACCAGAAGTCGGGCACACGCGCTCGCGCACGAGTTTCCGTTCTTCTTGCCCTGGAACATCCATCCAAAACCTGACGACATACCACTTACCGCTTTCCTCGATGTGACCTTTTTGCCCTCTGCGGCGGGACATACTCTTTCCCCTCCGCTTCATGGGCGTCGCTGGAGAAACGGTAGAGGAACTCGGCGCGACTTGCAACTGAGGCGCCAGCGAGCCCGCAACGGAGATCTGCGCCGAAACGGGTGCGATCGGAACTACATTTTCGGGAAAACCTGGAGATGAAGAGACCGCGATCTCCAAGTGCGTAGGGTTGTGCTGTGAGCCGGACTTCGGCTGAGAGTCGTGCGGGGACACGTATACGTCCTTCGATTACGTGTCCAAGGGCGATTTAGCCCTCCTCCGATGGGCCGACCAGTAACCCTATCGCGAGGCTGGAGTCATTGCGACTCCCGCCGGGTTACCCGCCGCAATTCCCATTGGCTGGTTCAGCATCTCTGCTGCCGCGCACGGAACTTCGGGTCTGCTTGCCTCAGGTAGTCTTTGAAAACGCGCCGAGGGGCATGCTGGTTGGCGCGACATCTAGCCGAATCAATCCCGGGGCCGGGAAAGTCTGCATCAATCTCTGCCGCCTATGTCCTTAGATGCAGGTGATCTGGTTTTGACGCTCGACCCAGAATTCTTAGATATTTTGGGACAGTTTTTCGGCTCTAATTTGAAGGTTTTTAGCCCTCGATTCCGTAACTGGCGGTGCCGCAGGGCTCTAGGTTGTCATCTCTGAGGTCGAGACTGAGCTCGCATATCCACCGGCCGATGATATGTGCATCCTCGCCCGACCAGAAGAATGCGTCGTTGATCAGTATCATCGTGGCCCAGTTCACTAGGTCTCGTTCGGAGAGTTCGCCAATCCTCGTTTTTACGAGAGCGTTCTCCAAATGATGCCGCGATACCTTGATCGAATGTGCCTTACAGAAAGAACTCAACCCAAAGTACGGCAGTCCGCTGGTCCGAGCGGTAATTCTACGACCCTGGCTATGTAAACGCGCCGAGAGCTCGCCGAGGGTCAGTTCGCACCTGGCGAAGTGTTCGAGATTTCTGAGAACGGAACGTTTGCGCACGACATCAGCTCCCGGAAACCTGTTGCGGTCCGAGGTAAGGAGGAAAGTCTAGCGCATCTAGGGATTGTTGGTTTTACCTAAAGCGCGGTTGGCTCGCTCAATGATCGCTTTGGCGGTGAACATACTTGTGTTCTCGCCGGTCGCGCGAAGAGCTCGTTCAAGCAGTCGCTTTGTGTCAACGTCGAGGTAGGCGACGATACGGTGAGGAAAGCCCTTCCGGGACTGTCTCTGCTTTGTCCTTCCGGTTTCTTCAGCTTTCCGCGGCATCCTCCAATGTCACCATCCTTTACTGCACCTGTCTATTAACTGGCTGTGTTCTCAACCCGCCGCCAGAAATGGTCGCGGAAGGCCAATCCGTAAGCCACTGTTTCTGTGGCACTTAAGAAGTAGCTGAAATCGGACGAGGTTATGTATAATTAGTGTGTACACAGTTTTAGGCACACTATAAAACACACATTCTCGGAGGCTTCAATGAATCGCAAGTCAAAGAAGAGCTCGCCAAAGCAGAAAGCGTATTCCGCGTTTCCCTACCATAAAGTTGCAAAGATGTGGGCGCAGAATAAGCCAATTTCTGTGATCGCCCGTGCCATCGGACGCGTGGATAAGAACAATCCCAAAGATCCGTACCACTCGCTTCGCAACTTTCTCTACCGCATGCACAAGGGCTACACCGATCACACAGGTCGGGTTGTGCGCCTTCCGCACCGTGTCTCAGCGAAGAGGGTTCGCGCTTGCAAGCAGGCCGGACTGCGGGCGTGGGCATAAGGACGGGCAGATGGCACGCACACAGTACAAATCGGGGGCGCGACTGAAGACCGAAAGGCAGACGCCGCCCCCGGGTAGCACGCGGAACATCTTGGTGATCGGCGATGTGCACGTCGGTTCGATGTACGGACTTCTGCCTCCCGACTTCGTCAGTTGCGACGGCGCTGAGAAGCCGCAGAACGAAGGCCAGAAGTATCTGTGGGAGTGCTGGCTCGACATGAAACGAAAGGCAGCGCGATTCAGCATCGACACCGTAGTAGTGAATGGCGATCTGATCGAAGGGCGGCAGGCAAAGCAAAAAGCCGCGGAGTTGACGTTGGTAGCGCCGAACGATCAGGAAGCTGCCGCAGTCTTCATCATGCGGGACCTTCGCAACTGGTTAGAGAAGAACACAGGACGCGAGGTACCGTTCTATTTCGTTCAAGGAACGGAGTACCACGAAGGCCGCGGAGCGGAAGAACTGGAATCAATTGCCGCACGCGTCCAGGGAGCAAGCATCGACTCTCACCATGCCGGTCGCCATTGCAAAGAAGTTCTGGACCTCGATGTTGGCGGTACGGTCCTAAATTTCGCACACCATGTCGGTGGCGGTTCGGGGTTCACGCGGTCGGGCGGTCTTGATGCAGAAGCCTTGTGGTGCCAGATCACCGCCAGCAAGGGGCAGTCAGTGGCTGCTGACCTGATCGTGCGATCTCATGTCCACTACTTCATGCACGTCGAGCACACGAACCGGCACGCATTTATTTGTCCTTGCTGGCAGCTACAGACTCGCTTCGCGCGGCATCGCAGCGCCTACAAGCTGATGCCTGACATAGGCGCATTGATCTTCCACGTGAGTCCGCAAACCAAGAAAGACGGCATGGACCCTATTGGCTTTACGAAGCTGCTGTACCGGCTTCCTTCGCCGAAGGTGAACAGACTGACGATTGGGAAACAACTGACGAGTTAGAGATGAAGCGCAAATCACAATTCGCGTGCGACGCAGACGTGGAACAGTACTTCACGCTCATGGCGGCCTTGTCTTACCGGCCAGCGCCGCCAGCGGACTTGTGGGAACGGATGGAGCAGAGCCGGCGAGTCGCACAGTCGAAGCGAACATTACCGACAGTTGCGAGTGCGCCTGAAAAGTTTCGCTATGAGCCGACGAGTGTCTCGCGATACCAACCTAAATTCCGGATGAGTGAAATCCGCGAGGTATCAATTGCGCCTATCAAGAAGCGCAATCGTGTGACGCGGAAAAGGATCTCACCGCCACCGAGAACGCTCGTGGACTTGGCTCAACGAGCCGCCAGTCGAAAGAGAAAGCAGAAATGAAAAGATACATCGCACTCCTGAAGAGCACTTCACCGATTTCGTTTTCGCGGTACCACGGCACCCCGAAGCGGGACCGCGAATCGGACCAAGACTACGAAGAGCGTACTTGGCGGGAACGCTTGCATACCGACGCCAGGGGAAACGTGCTGATTCCTTTGTTTGCCCTTAAGAACGCACTCGACGCTGCCGCGAAGTACGAAGGCAAGAAGATCCCCGGGAAGCGCAATGCGACCTTCACGAAGCACGTAAATTCCGGCGTCATGGTCGAGTCGGCTGTTGTGCTTCCGGTTAAGAAGTCTGCGGTACGCGGCGAGTGGCGTTTCGTGCCTGCGGATGGTACTCCAGGCGGCGCGAAGCGAGTTATGAAGTGTTTTCCGGTTATCAATGACTGGCATGCCAAAGTCTCGTTCGCGGTGATCGACGAAATCATTACGAAGGACATCCTCCAGGAGTTTCTGGAAGTTGCGGGAAGCTACATCGGCATCGGTTCGTTCCGCCCTGAAAATCGAGGCATTTGGGGGCGGTTCAAGGTTCTGGCTCTGAACGAGGCGAAGAAGGCTCCCGTATCAATGCGCGCCAGCGGTCGCAGACGCACCGCCTAAAGTTGGCTGGTCATGGCAGCGTGCGACAGGCCGTGACTTGATTGGTCGTGACTTGACGAGATGAGATTTGCGGCGGACACAGGCGAAGGTTTGATCGAGACTTGACCGGTCCAGGTGGGACCTCATTGGACATGTTGGGTCGCGATGACACGAGATCAGACGAGACTACATTTATGGCTGAAGGAAGAAAACGCGCTAAGCGGAACCGATCCCTCCGATCGCCGCGCGGCGACATTCGCGTCGGGATGCTGTTCATGAAGAAACTGAAGGACGAGGTTCAGTTCAATGAACTCGCATCGGCGAAGAGCGAATTCCGCTGGCTTGAACCGGAACAGTATCGCCGACATCGCGGACAGGTGAGATTGGTAGCTGGAGCCTCCGCAGAACTCAGTCGCTACGCGAATGCAAACCGCTTGCATCCGTTGGGCGTCGTCATTCTAGACGAACAAGGCAGACGTTCAGACATCCTGATTAGGAGCTACATCACGGCCGAGAACAGCGAAGCCGCGATGGTACTGCTTCGCCAGCATGCTGACTTTTGGTGTATCGATGAGCAGCCTCGGACGTAAGAACGGGTAAGAAGAATGCGACGATCAAAATCGCTGCGCAGCTTGGTTGGAGAAGTGATCATCATTCGAAGTTCGGTAATCGATCCGGACGACATGACACGAGTCAAGTTACACCGCGTTGACCCGGAAGGTGTCTGGATCGAATCGCAGACGTTCACCGATACAGTGATGCAGCGCTGTAACACCGCGACCTCCGAGACAACTTTGATTCAGTTCATCCCCTTCGCACGGGTTGACTTCATTGTCGCTTCGATTGACGGCGTATCGATCTCCGAACAAGCTCTCGGACTCAACGACGGTGAAGCCTGAGCAAGTGGCAGTCGCGGATCTCGCGCGAGGAGAGGAAATCAGCGCGGTGGAATCTCGAAGTGGGAGGACTGAATGAGTCAGACAAAACATCGAAGACAATCGCGGCAGCAGTGCGCTTCCGGAGTAAACAAGCAGGAGTCGCACGACAAGACCAGGTCTGAAACCGTTCTCCTGATCGCGCCAGGGGAACCGAATCCGAGCACCCTCTCGGCAATCGCTCGCGAGTGGGTAGCCCCGCGACTGGCCGGAGAATTTCTCTGCGAGCATCGAAACCGTCTTGCGAAAAACAGTAGCGAGGTGGAAGTTTCATCGACGGAACCGTAGCCGTTTGCGTTTACCCAATATCGCCCCCTTTAGATAGAGGAGGCTGCGCCAGTACCGCGCAGACAAGCTATGCAACCTAACTTTCTTAACCAGTCTTCCCAAACGACCCCCGTGAGGGTCGCCATCTACGCCAGATATTCGTCTGATCTGCAACGTCCTACGTCAATCGAAGACCAGATTCGCAACTGCAGAGCCATTGCTGGACGCAACGGCTGGATCGTTGTTGAAGAATACATTCGGTCGGACGCTGAGATCACGGGTCAGTCGCTCGACGGCAGAGACGGCCTGAACGAGTTGATTGAACTTGCTAAGACCACGCCAAAGCCATTCGACGGGATTCTGATCGACGACACGTCACGCTTCGGTCGCTACCTACCGGACGTGGTGAGACTCGCCGACATTCTCGAAGGTTACGGCGTATTCCTTCACTTCGGCACGCAGGGGCTCGATTCCCGCAGCCCGGGATTTCGTCAGGTCTTTATCATCTCTGCCATGATGGACGAGCAGTCTGTGGCGTCAATGAGGGACAAGGTGCATCGAGGGCAGCATGGTCGGGTGCTGAACGGCTGCGTCCCGGGCGGAAAGTGCTACGGGTACCAGAACATTCCGATTGAAGATCCGACACGTAAAGGCGAGTGGGGGCGACCAGCCGTCATCGGCGTCAATCAACGCCCAATCCCCGCAGAGGCGGCAATCGTTCGACGGATTTTCGAGATGTATGCGGCGGGTTCAAGTTACGCTGATGTCGCCAAGGCGCTCAATAAGGAAGGTGTTCTGTCGCCGCAACCGCCTCGCAAGGGACGTGTGCGTGCATGGTGCCCATCGGCGATCCGTGAAATGTTACTCAACGAGAAGTATCGGGGCGTCCAAGTATGGAATCGAACCAAGACCGTCCGAAATCGTGACAAGAACGGGCGTATCGAGCAACGCCCTCGTGACGAATCTGAATGGGTGCGGGTGGAAGTGCCTGAGCTTCGCATCGTCTCAGACGAGCTGTGGCAGGCTGCCCGGGAACAGAACAGAATCGTCCGTGAGAAGCATGATCCGAAGCGGCTTGGCGGCATGAACCGAACCGAAGCGAGCCGCCGCTATATCTTCAGCGGCTTGCTTGAGTGCGGCGTGTGCGGAAGGAATATGACGACCGTTTCGGGCAAAGCACCTAACGCACGCTACGGCTGTCCGAATCATCGCTTCCGTGGCGTCTGCTCGAACGACGTCACGATCCCGCAGCGACGGCTGGAAGAACAACTGCTGACGGCGCTCAGCCGAAACCTGCTCGACCACACAGAGCAGGAATCGCTGGTGCGTGCCGTTACTGACCAGGTGCGAGCGAATCTCGAAGCTCAGGCTAGTCGTGCTCGCCACGCAACAGAGCGTCAGGCGGACTTGAAACAGGAACGGGCGAAGCTGGCGAAGAAGGCGACGAACTTGGCGGCGGCGATCGCAGACTATTCGATGTCGGCAACCCTGAAGATGGAACTGCAGGCGGTCGAGGCTCGACTGAACGACGTAGACAAAATGTTGGCGCCTGCGCCTGCTGCGGCTGTGCCGTCATTCAGCGACGACGAAGTCCGTGAATTCGTGAAGCAGACCTGCCAGAACCTCGTCGATGTACTTTCGGGAGATCCCGTCACGGCGAGGCGGGAACTTCAGAAGCGAATCACCAAGCTCGTCCTGACGCCCCGCAGGCTCGTCGGTCGCCGGACGCTGGCAGTCACAGGCGACGTTTCGCTCTTCAGCCGACCCGATGTAATGGTCACCAATTCCACGGGGGGAATTGATCAGCATTACAACCACGCAACGATGATCACGGCGGTCGAACGCATTGGCAACCTGATTCCGCCCATGCAACTGTCACGGATGGAGTTACAGCCGCAGATGCTCATCGTGCGATTCCCGCCGAAGGCTATCAAGGGACTACTGCTGTTGCCAGTACTAAGTCCATCTGAGTGTTTGGGGCTCATACCCGAACGGCTCTGAGCTATCAACCACGGTGATGCCGTAAGAGAATGGCGGCACCGCCCCGCGTGCTGTCTTCAAACGCACTTCGATACGCGGGGACACCGCGAGCGTTTGTGTGCTCTACGAGGGGGCTGCTCCAGCGATCACTTCACCATTCAGGTTGCAACCACGGCATCGACGGAGCAGGCAGGAACGCACCCAGGGCAAACACGATGTGCGCAGCGCGGGAAGTGCTCTTGAGGCTGAATTGGCCAGGTTCGCTGGAGCAAAGGATTCTGTTAGTAAGTCTTTGGTTATCACTGAGTCGGATCGCAGCGCCTCAACGATTCTGTTGCCCGAGGAGTACTGAAGCTCAGCGGCCTTTCCTTCGTCTTCGGCGAGACGGCAGTCGTTCCACCGCGGGTGGTACGTATATACCCTCGTCTAATCCACGCACCAGCTTCGACATTGATATCTCGAAGACCTCGCAAATCCGAAGCAGCGTAGTCACGGTGATTGGTCGCCCGGCTTCGACCTGCTGCCAATGCCGAGTCGAGAACCCGAACGACAGCATATCCTCCTGCGAATAGCCCAGCTTGTTGCGAAGCTCCCGCACTTTGGTACCGAGAGCGAGGAAGAATTTCTCTTGATTTGCCACCTCTCGGTTTGTAGTGTGCTACGTGCAACTTAACCACGCGCAGATTAGCGTGTAATGAATTCGTTAACGGGAGACTTTGAGCTGGCAAATGCCAGCAGTGCAGAGGCACAGGGCACTTCGGCTACAAGGGCTCTGGTCCCGCGAAGAATTATCCGGCTCCGTGTCACACATGCAGGGAATCTGGCGTGTGTGCTGGATGCCACGGCACTGGAAAGAAGTAAATGGGTGAGTTCCTCCTAGCTCTGGCGGTTATAGGTGCCGTGCTGCTTTGGGCAGGCTGCAAGGCGCTCCATGGCTTTGTTTCAGGAGAGCCACGCCAGATGGAGGAACAAGAACAGAGTTTGTGGGAGGCTAAGTCCAAGTTTAGGGAAGCGGTATTACGCGACCGATTTCCCTCCGAGGCGGTGCTCTCTGTTTTGCTCAAGTGCCATAGCTACACAGATGATGACGGCTACCACAATCACAGAATTCCCGATGACCTTGGGCACATAGTTCCTTACCTGCGGTACGGGATTGATTTTGACGAAGCTGTGAATCTCGTCCGCGAGCAACAGCGAGCCGAGGCCGAACGAGAATCAACCACCAATGAATACAAAGAAACCGTCGAGCGGTTTGCGAACGTCATTTCCTTGTGCAGCGCCCCTTGGAATGAACTGAATCGCACCGCCAAAGCACTCCATGGCGACTTCAGTTCTGTGCCATTCCTGCAAGTTCTGAAATACGATCTACTGCAAATCCTGAAGTCCATGTCCGTAGCCAATGGCACGGTACCAGAGGGGCTCGGCAGGCTCTATCAGGCGGTGTTCGCCCAACTCGAGCCAAAGACACGGCTCACTGTCGCCGACTGCGTCACCGCAATTGCGCAATGGGAACACGATCCAGTGAAGCTCCCGGCTGCAATCGATCAACTCCGCACTTTCGACCAGATGAAAGCTGATTGCCTTCACCAGACTGTTGCGGCGACATACTGCTCGTTCGTCCAAGCGGCGTACAAGTGCTTCTCGGCTTCGACGGTTGTCAGAACAGTGATGAATGAGTATGACAGCCTGCTCACGCCGTTTATACCCAGACCAGAGCAAGCGGAAGCGAGCAACCGACTCGTCATGGTCTCGCTGCCGTCGCAGGCATGACCAATCTGAAGCGGCAATTGCAGGAAGAAGTTGTCGATGTATTCCGTGACCCTGAGAAGTATCGAAAGTACGGAATAACCATCCCAAACGGAATTCTCTTGTTCGGCCCTCCCGGTTGCGGCAAAACGTACATCGCTCGGCAACTGGCAGCGGAGCTAGGCTATGCCTTCATTGAGGTCGCGCCCTCCGACATCAGGAGTACGTACGTCCACGGCACGACCTTGAAGATTCGGGAGACCTTCGAGGAAGCTGTCGCTAAAGCGCCCTCCATCCTCTTCATTGATGAATTTGAAGCTCTGGTGCCAACACGATCAGCTATCGGCGACAACACCCAGTACAAGAATGAGGAGGTCAACGAATTCCTCGCTCGTCTGGGTGCATGCTCCGAACGTCGGATTCTGCTCATTGCTGCAACAAATCAGCCATGGGGGATCGACCCCGCCGTGCAGCGTACGGGCCGCTTCGACAAGAAAATGTACATTGCCCCGCCTGACCTGACTGCCCGTAGCGAGATGTTGGCGCATTATCTCGGCGAGAGATATACGGCGGCTGATCTTAATACCGAAACCATAGCAAGCCAACTGAACGGGTACTCGTCGAGTGATCTGAAACTGCTGGTCGATGAGGCGGCTAAACTCGCCTTCAAATCGAGCGAACCAATTGGTGAAAACCACTTCGTAACTGCGGCAGCGATTGTCCCTCCATCGATTTCAGCGGGGGATGAGGCTCGGTATCAATCATCCGACAGACCGCCCGGGAGATTAGGGTTCGATGTTTGAAAGTCTTTCAGCACCATCGGTGACCCGGGAAAATGATAATGCAGGAATCATTTTCGCCGTATTGCTTCCGGACATTGAAAGCAGCGATCAAAGTCGGATCTGTGAAGTCCGGGTGTCCTTCCTTCGCAATCGCAGAAGAAAATACGGTAGTATGAATTAAAAACCCCAAACACATTAGGTCAACACTCGAACTGCAAGCGACAGTGTGCGACTGTGACGGGAGTCCTCGGATGCTCATCTCGAGGTTCATCTGGTCGCTCTCGACGAACACGGCAAGGTGGTCGAGCGGAAGAGGTACACGCGCAAGCAACTGCTGGCCTATACCGCGAACCTGCAGAGCTCTCTGATCGGCATCGAAGCCTGTGGCGGAGCCCACTTTCTCGGGAAGGCGCTGGGCCAGCAAGGCCATGAAGTCAGACTCATCCCGGCGCAGTTCGTAAAACCCTTCCGCAAGTCGAACAAGAACAACTCGACGCCGAGGCCATCGCCGAAGCCGTGGCGCGGCAGAACATGCGCTTCGTGCCCATCAAGACCGACGAGCAACTGGATCTGCAAGCCATGCACCGCATGCGCGATCGTCTCGTGCATCGACGCACGGCGCTCATCAACCAGGTGTGCGGCTTCCTGCTCGAACGCGGCATCACCTTCGCCAAAGGGCCGGCAGCGCGTCATAGAGGTATTTAGTTCGAGTTCTGATCGGTGAACAAAGCCTGCTTGCCGGTTCCGTAGTAATAGCCGTAAGTTTCCGTTCCAATCAGCGGTCGCGTAATGCTGGTTGGATAGGCATGAGTCGTTGCTGGCGAAGTCGCAGTCGGCGGATTCTGGCCATTGTCGTTGAAGAAATTGTCAGTGTAGGTATATGTGGTCGCGTATGCTGGATTGTTTCTCGGATCAATAACGGAAGTAACTCTCCCTGTCGCGTCGTAGGCCATTCTTGTTGAGAGATAGATTGTGCCGCTAACCCAGCGGTCGACTTGGGTCAAATTGCCACGGAAGTTATGCCCTGGGACTTGCCAGTAAGTATCCTCCGGCAGAGCCGGAGGCTTTACGGGTCGCGGGCCCTCAAAGGGGCCTGATCGCGACCCAAGGTCAAAACCGCTCGCTCCAGGCAGTACGGGTAAAAGCTGTGCGCTTACAAAACTGCTGCGCACGCGCTGTGCAATCGCACACCATGCAACGGGCATACTCCCGGAACTGTCAAACTTTGGGAGCCTCCCCGGCAGAGCCGGGGGAACTCCCATTTCATTAGGATGCCGACGTGACGCCACCTGGTGCAGCTTGGTCGTAATAGAAATTCGTATTGCGAGCTCACGAGATTAGATAGCGCCGATGTTTCGATGTTCCGGAGGCGTTGCTCGTGCCACTCACACTATAAGCTGGGTTACTGATGCTTGCTAGAGTGGCTGCGGAAACTCGCAGTACCGTTTCCTCTTTCAAGTACGGGACGACTCCCAGCCAGGTAGAAAAGGCCTGCTGCGCCAGGTTCAAAGCCCGGCGGCCCGCGCTGCGGTCGTTTGGTCATCGAATGTGTTACTAGGGGCGGCCCTGTTTGTAGCGTTTGTTTATACTGGGCAATCATGGATTTCCGTGAGCTACCGCCGCGGTTGGCGGGGGCTCGGCCATGAGTTTCCGATCTATTCGACAGCGGCGGCTATGTGGGTCGCGGCGATCCGCAACGTATTCCGCCGCACTTGGGTACTCAACCCGAATCCTTTCTTGCCCGCGAACTCTAAGCGCAGAAAGCAACTACAAGATCAGCTATGGTTCGGCCAGTGTGTCGGGTATGCCATGGTTAGTGCACTCGGCGTTTGCAAGAGTAGATCGTGTACCAGTACGCGGGCGATGGCGTCGGAGGAAGTAATCGATGGTTTCGACGCGAAGCTTAATCGATGATACGGGCCGATTCTCGTCCAGATCTTTGAATGTGAAGAACTGTGTTCCGGCTTGTTCAACGATATACCGTAGAACTGTGTAGGCGGGAGCATCATGGCCACACTTGAAGCTCGAAAGCTCGACTGCGACGAGGTTTCGATGTCGTGCGACAAATTTCGCAGCCCAGAACTTCTGTGACGTACTGGCGGAAAACGGATGCTTCCACACGTCGACGATCTCGAGCGGATTACGGATGTGTCCCGCCTGTACGTCCTCGTCAAACAGCCGAGCTAAGGTATCATCGTCAACAGGCAAGTAAGCTTGTGAAAGAACCGGATAGCCTCGCCGCTGGAATTCCTCTGGAATACCCTGATTCAATCCTGGATCGTTGTGGTAAGACCGACCCAGGATCACGATACCGAGCCGCTCAGTCTTTTCGAGCATTTCTAGAACAGCACGAGTCTCGGTTCGCATTCGCGCTTCAAACTGTTCCAAAGCATTGTAAGCACTCTCGATTGCACGATCGCTTTCCGATGCTGACAGACCTAAGATATCTCTCCATGCGTCAAACATTTGAAGCGAGCAGAGCTTCCGGTCCGACAGGTCGAGAAGAGGATTAAGATACTTAATTCCCTTCTTTCTAAACGAGTCTATCTCTGTCGTAAATGCTGCCTTCACTGCTTCTGGAGTTAGCGTTAGCGCTGGACAGGCATTTCCGACGCAGTTCGCCAGCGGAGTCTCGACCGCGTCAACCATCGGGAAGAAGATCACGTCGAGACTTCGGTCATTCAATGACTTCCTAAGTAAATCGTGGATGTGGGCAATAGACACTTTGGAGGGAAAACAAGGATCGATCGCACCTTTGCCTGCTGCCGACGCGTACATTTCATGACCAGTGAAGCTGGAGAACGCGATATTCGAGGACGCCACTCCTAGGGCCTCCAGGTAGGTACGGAACAGAGGAGCATGGCTATACATGGACAACACACGCGGGAGCCCTATGCGCAGTTTCTGCCGTCGCACCATCAGTTCTGCCCGTTGTTTGCGAGCGAAATTGGCAGTTGCTTCAGGGTACGAATCCGCAACACTGGTCGGATTGGTGCTCTTCCATACCTCTGCTGCCGCTAGGGCCACGACATTGGGTGTCGCGTTTTTCACTTTTGTGGCTTCAGCGCGGCAAATCCGGAGTTCCTCGGCATCGCTCGTACGGCCCTCGTCGCAGTTTGCAATGATCACCTTTCGACAAGAGCCCACGGGAACCCCGGTCGATGAGACTCGCGCTTGAACCTTGATAAAGGTGCGCTGGCAACGATTTGCGCAGAATCGACAGCGGGTCGTTTCGTCGTTGATGGTTTGATACCGCATGGTTGCCAAGGCATCAATTCCGATGAAAGAAGTGCTCCGACCACCATTAGCCAATTCGATTGCTTCCAAACCCGCACCGATGGCGCCGGCTTCAGCACAATATGGATGCAGAATGATTTCTGGAGTGGAATCGTCACTAGCGCGAAAGTGCTCACGAATGAAGTCGACTTCCGCCTTTACAACGGCGAGGTTCTGTTGCGTCCCACCCTGCAGCACGATTCGCGACCCGAGCGACGCGACGTTCGGCAAGCCTGCGACATACAGAAAGACGTTTTTCGGCAACACAGCAGCAAGGCCGGCGAGGATTTCCGCATTGGTCCACCCCTGCCGCTGGAAGTTGACTACGTCAGACTGCAGGAACACAGCACATCCGTATCCGAAACGCGGCATTAATCGGGCGGAAAAAGCCACTTCAGCATAGTCGCTCACTCCTATGCCCAAAGCAGCAGCCGTCGCCTGTAGAAAGTAGCCGTTTCCCGCTGAACACTGGGTGTTCAGTCGGAAGTCCGTGACTTGGCCGTTCCGCAGGATGATGATCTTTATATCCTGCCCGCCAACATCGACAATCAATTCTGGATTGGAGCAATATCGCATCGCCGACTTCGCATGAGCGACTGTTTCAACGAGTGCCACGTCGGCTTGCAGAACTTCTTTGAGGATGTCCTTTGCGTATCCCGTCGTCCCGACTCCTAGGATTTCAAGCTGGGCACCCTGTCGCTCCACCTGTTCCCGGAGGTTGCCAAAAACATCTCGGGCATCTTCGATTGGATTGCCATTCGAAAGCTGATAGGCCTTGCACAGAACATCGCCCGCAGAAGATAGCAAGACAGCTTTCGTAGATGTCGAGCCCGCATCGATTCCGGCGAACACCTGCACGGTCTCACCTTCCGAAAACCGTGCTGGAACGAACCTTGGAAGTTGGTAACGGCTCCTGAATTCTGCGAGTTCCTGTACGGAGGTGCAGAGAGCCGGAAGAGCACTCTTCTGCTTCTGAGCATTGCGCCCGGTTCTGATGTACAGCGAAAGCAGCTCGGACCCTCGATAATCGACATCTTTGTTCATCGGCGTCCGGCCAAACTCAACTGCCCCGATAGCGCCGAAGTATTCGGCGTTCTCGGGCACGCGGATGAGCTTCTCGATATCGTCAAGAGGGGAAACCGGGGTAGCTTGGTCAGCCCAGAGTTGGGCGATGTTCACTTTCCAGGCCTCCTGCAGGCCTCGAATGAATTTGTTAGGGCCACCCAACAATAAGACGGCGGGTTGGATAAGGAACCCTCGGGTTAGAACTGTGAGGTTTTGCAGTACTACCGCCTGAAATAAGGAGGCAAGCAACTGGTCAGGAGGAACTCCTTGTTTCTGCAATCCATTAATGTCTGTCTCGGCGAAGACACCGCACTTCGCCGCAATCGGATGCAACCGAATTCCACGGTAAGGCTGAGTGCAGAGCTGATCTTGAGGGATTCGAAGTTTAGCCGCAATCTTGTCTATAACAGCACCTGTTCCGGCCGCGCATTTGTCGTTCATAGACGGCAGCTTGCGTCTTGTTCCTGAAGCGTCCTTGCGAAAGACGATAATTTTCGCGTCCTGGCCACCCAACTCGATCACCGAGTTCACCTCAGGGCACATGCGTTCGACTGCAAGTGATATTGCCGTGACTTCCTGCACATACCTGGCTCCAATCAACGGAGCCAACGCGGCGCCTCCCGATCCGGTTATGAAAATCTCGGTGTTCCCAGGGCTGATCTTAAGATCTCTTTCCATGCGCAGAAGATAATCGAGGACCATTTCCTGCTGACGCAGTTCATGGCGCCGGTAGTCGCACCAGACTATGCAGTGCGATTGGGAATCCTCCACAATCGCCTTTACGGTTGTCGACCCAACGTCGAGCCCAACCCGGTAGCGAACCCTTCGTGAGGTGTTGTTCTCTGCGTTAGCCTGTTCGGTCTCGGCGTACTCGAATGCTACAAGTGAAGACATGGGTCTGGCCCCGAGTCTCTCAATCCATGTTTCCGCGAATTCCCTGGAATCCGTGCGCTGCCTGCCGCAATAACCATCGGATAACCCGGCCGTCGTTGTAGCAGAAGGCGAGAATGTGGTTCAGCGTCGAGAAGCACTCACTTTCACATTGGCATTTCATGCTCTTCAGTTGTTCGGGATCGACCTTCGGATGTTCAATGGTTCCCCAGTCATATTGGGTGTTGTAGACCGGGAAACACGGCGCCAGCGTTCCATCGACGCGAATCACGATTGAGTTTTGGCCAGCGCGACAGCCCCAAGTGCCCAGGGAGCCCTTCACAAACTGCTTCATCTCCGCGAGTCGTTGCACGGAATTCACCATTTGGTAGCCTGTCTTCTGTCGTTCGATAAGCCAATCGATCAACTCCGCGACTTGCTCGTGATCCTCAGGGCGAATGAATGTCGGGTTATTGTCCATATGATCAAAACCAGGCTGTGCCGTCATCGGGGATTCACAGATGTGGTAGTCTGTCGCTATTCCGTTTTCATTTGCGAGTTCGGTCAACTGACGGACATCCGCTAGGTTATTTCGACAAATATTTATGTTTAGGAAGACCGTATAACCGTACTTGTATTGCTTACGAATGAGGTAATCGAAGTTAGCCTTGATTGGCGCCATGGCCTTGGGAAGACCATGCTTCACGTCCCAGGCATCGACTGCGAGATTGATTGTGGAGATCCCGGCATCCGCCAGACGATCTGTGATATTGGGATCCAACAGACGTCCATTAGTCGCCAGGTACACAAAGAATCCGCGCTTGGCGGCGTAATACACAATCTTGTGAGTTAATTGTCGGCGCAGCAGGGGCTCTCCACCCATCAGCGCCAACACGCGACAGCCCGTATCGTGTAGCCAGTCGATGGATCGACGTGCAACCTCTTCCGACATGCCATGCACCTTGTTATCGAACGCCCAGCAATAGTGACAGTCGAGGTTGCATTTCCATTCATTGAAGAGGTACGCGATGATTGGATGAAATTCCCCTCGCGAGACGCGAGATCGGAAATATGGAACGGCCCACGCCGCTAATGCTCGTTTGATCTGGCTTGCGGTCCAATGCCGTTTGCCGCCTACGGGAAAGAATTTCGCATCGTCGCAATGAAACAGCTCAGGGTGCTGAGGAAATACCGGTTCGGGCAAGGCTGTTTCCTGTCCCGGCGCCGCCGGTAGAACTTGTGAGGGACGATCGCCATTCATCAAGATTTCATGAATCGATCCCTCCAGGCGAAACGGTGCTGAGGGCGATGTTTCTTGTGAATTAGCTGTTTTCATGATGATTTCTCCTTAACGTCGCTCGTCTTAGGCATTGGCAGCTTTATAGGGGCGATTTCTCATTAACTCACCTACGTGCAATACGAAATTTGCGGCCCCGCCAACCACGCCTTGTCTCCTAGGAACTCGATACAGGGAGCTACTAAGTTCCGAGTGCTCGCCCACGAAGTCTCTAATGACAGGCAATGGGATTCCTGTCCTCCGCACACAGTGTTCAAATTCCTCAAGCGCTCTCGCACGTGCGTCGGCCATTGCCAGTTGAACCCGGCTGAGTGCATCAATTTCACCCTCACCGGATGTCTCCACGGGAAGAAACGCAAATCCACCAGTGCGGCTTACGAGCGACCACTGCACGGCATCGGATTGCGTGGAAGGCAAACACCCAAAGGGCTTGACCGAGATGGTCAGGTGCGCGAGCGAGCCATTTGCGTAATAGAGGGATTTACCAACCTCAAGGTGGCCCTCGCCTCCCCGTGCCAATTGGTTGTAGTGCGGATCCGCAAGCCGCCCCAATTGCTGCTGCGGAGGCAGGCCAGCGGCAATACAGCCCAGCGCCTTCCTCGCCGCCCCGTAGTGTGCTTTGTAGAGACTTTCGCCAAGGAAGTAGAGCGCGAGCCTTCGCAGGTGCTCTGCATCGAATTGAAAACGCATCCACGCCTTGTCATTGTGTATTGCTTCAAGCATTCTGCGAGTCTTTGCACGCTGTTTCGCCTGATGAAGCAGATACATGACCCACGTACTGATTGGGTCGACAATCAACTCCGCGCCTTCGGATTCCAGAAATGCGAATAGGTTGTAGTTGCCTGCACCCTCCGTCAGCTGCGCCCAGAATTCTCCGACCACTTTGACCACCGGCCGAACCCGAAGCCGGTCTACCTTGACGTTCAACAACTCTTCCCGGCAATCACGTAGAACGTGCCTATAGCGTCGACCGTGCATTTGATCGCGGACTTTGCCGATCGTGTTGATCGTTCGGTAAAGCTTGCTGTTACGTCGCGACGCTAGATAGGCGCCTCCGATAGGAGCCCAGTCGGAAAGCTCGAATTTCTTTCCATCGCGCAGATGGGTGCTCAGCCGGTTGAGGATCTCTTCGACGACTTGATTCGTTCTGCCCGATTCAAGTTCGTAGGGGCGAAGACGGAAGGAAATGTCGCTAACGATGTCAGCAAGTACTAGGGCGTTCAGCATTCCCATACCGAAATCGACCGTAAACTTCAGCCCCGGTTCACCAGTTGCAGCCTGAATTCCATGATCCTGTTGAAACGAAAGCACTCGGAAACCGCGAAACCCGGCGTTTTCTAAAGCGAGTCGGAATTCGGATTCGTATGTCCCGAAGCGGCAGGGCCCACAGGAACCCGCAGTAAAGAACACATAGGAATCAACAATCTCTTGTCGGCTGTATCCTCGTGCCCGCAACTGATCGAGATACCGCAGCAAGCTTCCGACGGTGAAGTAGACCGGATTGCATTGGCCGGTGTTGCAATGTTCTCTTCCAAGCTGATAGGACTGGACATCTGGGGTGGGAAGAGTCTCGCAGAGATATCCGCATCCCTGAAGAACGGCGCGCATGAGCTGTTCGTGCTTCCATGTCAGACCGCCAAACAGGATGGTCGTGCGCTGTCGCTCCGAGGCCAGAAATGGCCGCTCGGTCGGTCTTCTGTAGTGAAAGGGACCGGAGACGCTCCGGAGCGTTGGCATCCGTGAGGCATTCACAGTATTTGTCGTCGGCTTGCTCATTGCATTGTCCCGTGCGTCGAGCTTCTGTCAGGAACCAAAGCTTCTCTGGGTTCGATTTTGTAAGAACCGTAGTCGATTTTGAGTGCAGCACGGCCCCCTAGCCGGACTGACGAAGTTGACTGGTTGGTTTTGGGCAGCCAGAATGCACCAATTTTTTCGTATTGATGTTCTATGTCGACACGCTTGATCCAGAACGAGGGATTCTTTGCTGGTCGAGCACGGATATGGACGACGGCAAAGTCTTCGGCATCGACCCATATCTTTCCGTCATAAAGGAATTTACTTCTGGTCCGAGCCGACACATTGAGGACGTAGCAATCCCGTCCATCCATTTGTTCGCGACCGACCAACGAAAAGGAATAATTTGCCTCGGTCAGAGCCGTTGCAGTGCGATTGCTGCGATCCCCCGCTTCTAATTCACTATCCACCAGCTTCCGCAAAACGCGATTGCGAAGAAGCTCTGAGCCTTCCTCGGAGATAATCTTCAGCTCCTTGTTTTGGGGAGCCTCAAAACGGGCATCGACGATCATCCGGGCATGTTTGTGCGAGGGAAACCCTCTGTAATCGAGTTCGTAAGTTCGCTGACTTGTGAAACTCTGTAGGCTATTGGCCCGTTTTTGGTTCATCGCAACCATCTTGGAAACGACTTCGGAGGTGGAAAGCTCGGCGGCCTTCAGGTCACCTAAAGTCTGGCCATGAAGCGTGGCGGGTGAATAAACCTCGATTGGGACGGTAAAGCATGATGCAGTGATCAAGATTAGGTGGCACACCTTCAGAGTTCGAACCGTCCCAGTAGAGGTCGTTCTGTTACGTCGGTGCAACGCGAGAGTCATCTAAGATGCCTCCCTACTGCGAACTTCTGACGGTCAAAACCGGACAGTCAGCACCACAGACAACCTCGTGTGCGGTTGACCATGGCAAGTGCGAAGCTAGATCAATGTGCTTCTTTCGATGCAGCCCCATGATGATGCAGCTCACATGAAGAGCCCTGGCGGCGAGTAAGATCCCTTCGGCGGCGTCTGCGACCTTAGCGATACAAAGCGGTTTCATTCCTAACCCGGCATTCACAGTCAATTGCTCCAATTGTTGGGCCGCGGCTACTTGCGCCTCCTTTCGCATGCACATAACATCATCTGCTGTGTACCACCGCGTTCCTTCTGTCGGCGGAACGTGGGACAGCAGGTGCACTAAAACCAGCTGTGTTTTAATTTGATTGGCAAACGTTATTGCGTAAGGAAGTGCAGCAAGGGAGGCATCACTGAAATCTGTCGGGAATAAGAGCGGGCGTAGCTCTTTTCGGGGAGGTAATTCCGCTTCCAGGGGTGAATGAGGGCCCACCGTCAATACTGGACAAAATGCGTGACGAAATATCTGCTCAGCAACCGATCCGAGCACCAGTTTCATCACCCCGGTTCGACTGTGAGTACCTATAACTGCCAGATCGATATGTTCGTGTCGGAGAATGTGCTCGAGTTCTTCCCAAATGTCTCCTGCCCTCACAATCACCTGGTGATGCAGTTCCCGAAGGGTTCCGTTGAGAATCAGCTTACGCTCTATTGAGGCCGCATCTCTTTGTGCGAGTGATGTGGAGGTCGATATGGCTTCCGGACCAGCCATGGTTAGTCCTAGCGAAGACACTATGTGGACCAGGTACAGCCTTGCATTAAAATGTCGCGCGATGGCAATCGCGTGGTGAAGAGCTCCCTCTGATGCCGCCGAGAAATCAGTAGCCAGCAAAATCGAGCTCAGCTGGATATCAATAGCCTTTGATATACCTACCTGCGACATGCGCCACCTCCTAACGAAGAGGGCCGATACTTATGCTCCTCCTCCCAATACTTTGTAAAGGTTAACGAGATTGCTCTGCCGAGCCAGTCGGACACTGACCAGAGCCTGTTGCGCTCCGTAAAGCGACCGCTGTGCAACCAAAACGCTCAGGTAGCTATCAATTCCTGCCTTGTAGCGGGCCTGAGAGAGTTGGTAAGTTTCATCCAGAGCTGTCACGAGCGCCTGCTGAGCTTGTTGCTGTTCTACAAGTCGGCTCCGCAAAGTGAGCGAATCGCTTACCTCTCGGAAGCCTGATTGAATTGACTTCTCGTACTCGGCGACCGCGAGATCACGATCGACTTTGGCTGCCTTGAGGTTGGCGCGGCGAGACCCAGCATCAAATATCGGCGCAGTGATCTGCGGATAGAAGTTCCAAGTGTCGGATTCGGCCTTGAACAGATTTGAAAGCTCGCCACTCATTACACCGCCCCCGCCGGTCAGTGCGATTCGCGGGAAGAAGGCTGCACGCGCCGCCCCGATGTTTGCGTATGAGGCCTTCAGTTGATGCTCTGCCGCCAGAATATCCGGCCGACGGAGCAGTAGGTCGGAGGGCAGTCCTGCGCTCACATCCTTGAGCGACTGATCGGAACTCAATTCGCTAGGCAACAATTCGGCGGGAACTTGGGTGCCTACGAGTAGGTTCAGAGCGTTTCCGTCTAGTGCAACTTGTCCCGTGTACCGGGCGATGTCTACCCGCGCAGCTTCTACTTGGCTCTGTGCCTGCCTGAGGTCTAGATCGGACGCTATGCCGGCCTCGCGCGTCTGGCGAACCAGGTCGTAGGAGGCCTGCTGCGCTTCTAGCGTCGCCTGCGCCAATCGAAGGTTGTCGCGATCCGCGGCCATCGTGAGATATGTGTTGGCGACAGCCGCTATCAATGAGATTTGAGTAGCAGAGTGGGCTTGCTCCGTTGCGAGATACTGTTCGAGTGCTGCTTTCTTCAAGCTGCGAACTCGCCCGAACAGGTCGAGTTCCCACACGGTCGAACTCAAGCCAACGTTGTACTGTTCGTAGGTGTAAGCCTTGCCGGTTTGCGACATCTTCCCGGGGACTCGATAGAGCTGTCCAGCAGCTGAAGCATCAATTTCGGGATACTGCTGCGCACGCTGAATGCGATACAGCGCCTGCGCCTTCTCAACATTGAGAGCAGCTACGCGCAGGTCGCGATTGTTGGACAAAGCCAGCTCGATAACAGATTGAAGATGTTTGTCCGCGAAAAAATCCCGCCACTTCACTCTGTCGGCTTCTGGCTCGGCTTCTGGCGTAGCAGGTGTGGCTGTGGCACTCTCCGGCCAGGAGGGCGGAGCCGGGGACGCGGGCCGCTGGTACTTAGGCGTAAGGCATCCGCACAGGCATGTTAGATATGCGATTACTGTGAGCAACACAAGTTTCTGCCGCATATTAGTTGTCCTCCGCAGGATGCGACATGTCAGCCACGTTCCCCTGAGTTCGAGAGGCTCTTCGTTCGAAGATTTGGACGACCACAACGAAAAACAGAGGAATGAAGAAGATTGCAAGAAAAGTGGCGGTGATCATACCGCCGAGAACGCTGGTGCCGATGGCCTTTTCCGCTCCCGCTCCAGCACCAGTTGCGATCGCCAGAGGTAGAACACCAAAACCAAATGCCAGTGAGGTCATCACTATCGGGCGCAGCCGGAGTTTTGCGGCCTGGAGGGTTGCTTCGATCAAGCCTGCACCCTGCTCGCGCCGAATCTTCGCGAACTGGACAATAAGGATGGCGTTCTTAGTGGTTAGTCCTAAGACAGTAAGAAGCCCAATTTGGAAATAGACGTCGTTTGGCAGGCCTCTTAAGGAAGACGCCAGCACGCCACCAATCACTCCCAGCGGCAGAGCGAGCATGATGGAGATTGGAACTGTCCAACTTTCGTACAGCGCCGCAAGTACGAGAAAGATTACTAGTACGGAAAAGGAATACAGGAGAGCGGTTTGAGCACTAGCCATTCGCTCCTGATAAGAGAGCGCTGTCCACTCATACCCGATGCCTTTCGGCAGTTTGGAGACGATATCCTCCATCGCCTGCATGGCCTCGCCTGAACTCTTCCCTGAGGCTGGCTCGCCCATAAACTCGAGCGAAGGGAAGCTGTTGTATCTCTCCAGGCGAGGGGAGGCGTAGATCCACCTCTCCGAGGTAAGGGCCGAAACGGGCAGAACACCGCCTTTCGTGTTGCGCACGTACAAGCGATCCAGATCGGTTGGAAGCATCCGATAAGGAGCGTCTGCTTGAACGTATACCCTCTTCACACGGCCACCTTGGATGAAATCGTTCACGTAGGCGCTGCCGAATGCGGCGGAGATTGTGTTGTGAATATTGCTAATCGGAATCCCCAACGCCCCCGCCTTTTCCCAATCCACGTCGGTTCGGTATTCGGGTACGTCGTCCAAACCATTGGGGCGCACGCGAGTCAGCCTCGGATCCTTCATCGCCATGCCCATGAGTTGCGCACGGGCCTCCATCAATTTCTCGTGACCGAGTCCACCACGATCCTGGAGCATGAAGTCGAATCCCGTCGACATCCCGAGCTCAACGACAGCGGGGGGCGGAAAGGCAAACACCGTGGCATTTCGAATACCCGAGAAAGATCTCATCGCCTTTTCGGCAACCGCCTTTACTCGAAGCTCGGGACGGTTTCGCAAGTCCCAATCCTTCAACATTACGAACGCCAATCCTTGGTTCTGCCCTCGTCCCGCCAGGCTCATGCCGACAACGGTCATGCAGGACTTCACAGCATCCTTTTGGTCCTCCAGGAAGTGTCGACGTACTTCGTTCATGACAGCTTCGGTCTGCTCCCGAGTCGAGCCAGGTGGCAACTGCACCTGAGTGATCAGAGTTCCTTGGTCTTCATCCGGCAAATATGCCGACGGCATCCGACGAAAGAGAAATCCCATGGCTGCGACAATCAGCACGAACACGACAAGATACGGAGCTTTGGATCCGAGAATGTGATCCACCACGGACGTGTACTTGTCTCGCAAAGAAAAGAACAGCCTGTCGAATCCCATGAATAGCGGCCGGAGCAGGCGGAATCCGCTCTCTGCTGCCTCATGACCTTTTTCAACTGGCTTAAGGAGTGAGGCGCACAGTACCGGCGTGAGGATCAAGGCAACCAATACCGAAAGAAGCATTGACGCAATTACTGTTACCGAGAACTGACGATAGATGATCCCCGTCGACCCCGGGAAGAAGATCATTGGGGCGAAGACCGCCGACAGCACGAATCCAATACCTACGAGCGCACTGGTAATCTCGCCCATGGACTTCCTAGTTGCCTCCCACGGCGGAAGTCCCTCCTCACTCATAACGCGTTCAACGTTCTCCACGACGACGATTGCATCGTCGACCAAGAGACCGATGGCTAGCACCATGGCGAACATGGTCAGCATGTTGATTGAAAATCCGAGAATTCCCAGTACCCCAAACGTTCCCAAGATCACAACTGGAACCGCGATTGTCGGGACCAACGTCGCCCGCATGTTTCCCAGGAAGAGGTACATGATGAGGAAAACGAGGATGATGGCCTCAAATAGAGTCTTGACGACCTCGCCAATCGCAACTTTCACGAATGGTGTCGTGTCGTAGGGATAAACGACTCTCAACCCACCAGGAAAGTACTTCGACAACTCCTGCATCTTTGCTTTGACCGCTGCGGCAGTATCCAACGCATTGGCGCCGGCTTCCTGACGAATCGCCAGAGCAGACGCGGGCTTTCCGTTGTACGAAGCCTTCGCATCATAGAACTCGGTCCCGAGTTCCGTTCGGGCCACATCTCGAACCCGCACGATCGATCCGTCCGGGCTGTTTCGCAGGGGAATCGCCCCGAATTCTTCAGGGGTCTTCAGGAGTGATTGGACTACGATGGACGCATTCAGTCGCTGTCCGGGAACTGCTGGCAATCCGCCTAGCTGACCTGCTGACACCTCCACGTTGTAAGAACGGATTGCGGCCACCACGTCGTCGATGGTCATGTTGTACTCGGTGAGCTTGTCCGGTTTTAGCCAGACCCTCATCGAGTATTGGGAACCGAAGGCTTCGACTTCGCCGACTCCGGGCACACGCGCCAACGATGGCTGAATCTGCGAAATCGCATAGTCGGACAAATCGTTCTCATCGACATCAGGGTTATCCGAAACGAGACCGACCAACATTAGGTAATTACGGGTTGACTTGCTGACGGTGACTCCCTGCCGTTGCACGACCTCGGGCAACATTGGCATCGCAAGCTGCAGCTTATTTTGGACCTTGGACCAAGCCACATCTGGATCGGTGCCGGGAGCGAATGTCAGAGTGAGTACGCCTTGGCCGGAGGAGTCGCTCGTCGCGGACATGTACAACATCCGGTCGAGCCCTGTCATCTTCTGCTCAATGATCTGGACGACGCTGTCCTCTACGGTTTTCGCCGATGCGCCAGGATACGCGGCAGTAACAGAAATCGAGGGCGGTGCAATCGGAGGGTACTGGGATATCGGCAGGTTGTAGATTGCCAAACCGCCGCCCAGCATCATGGCAATCGCGATGACCCATGCGAAAACCGGACGATCCAGGAAGAACTTAGACATGACCCCTCCCTGTCGCGCCGGCCGGTTTGTCTGGCCTTGGGGTTGCATTTGCTGGGGCGGTCCTCTCAAAAGGGACAGCGCGGACCAGATCACCTGGGCGTACCTTCTGTAGGCCCTCGACAATCACTCGGTCGCCAGGTGCAATCCCGCTGGTTACGAGCCACTTATCGCCGATGGCCCGATCCAGTTCCAGAGTTCGCTGTTCGACTTTGCTGTCTTTGTTTATAACCAATGCAACAGGACTACCCTTGGTGTTGCGCGTAACGCCCTGCTGAGGAATGAGTAGCGCTTGTTCGGCAACGCCCTCTTCCACATAAGCTCGCACAAACATACCCGGGAGAAGTACATGATCAGGGTTGGGAAACACTATGCGAAGCGTCATCGAGCCCGTCGTGGGATCGACCGTCACATCGCGAAACTGGAGGCTACCGTAGAGTGCGTATGGTGTGCCTTCCTCGAGCACTAGCTTGACCCTACTCTGAAGTGCGCCATCTTTCTTCAGGCGTCCGCTCTCCAAATGCTGCCGCAATCGCAGAACCGACGAACTGGTCTGAACAACATCTACATAAATGGGATCCAGACGCTGTACAACCGCAAGAGGCGTTGGCTGATAGGCAGCCGCGAGGGCTCCGACCGTGACGTTCGATATGCCAATGCGACCGGAAATAGGTGATCGAATCGGCGTATAGGAAAGATTGATGCGGGCACTCTCTTGGGCCGCGCGGGCAACTTCGACGGCAGTCTTGCGGGACTCAATTGTAGCTTGAGCTTGCTGTAGCGCTGCATTCGCGTCATCGTAGTCTTGCTGTCCAACAGCGTGAACGGCAACAAGGCCTTTAAAGCGTTCTTCGCGCGATTGAATGGCTGGTAAGTTTGCCCTCGCCATCATCAACTCCGCTTCTGCGGTTGCGAGAGCAGCCTTGGCTTGCGAGTACGCTGATTGATAAGGTGCCGGATCAATCTGGTAAAGCAGTTCTCCAGCTTTTACGTTTGCGCCTTCACGGAAGAAGCGGTTCTGGATAATCCCGTTCACCTGGGGTCGAATCTCAGCTACCAAATAGGCTGACGTTCTTCCGGGGAGTTCCGTTGTCAGCACGACGCGCTCAGGGTGGATCGTGACAAACGCGACCTCGGCGGGTTCTGCAGGCCGAGCTTTAATCTTTGACTTACAGGCGGAGACGAGCAGGCTCGATAGAACTAAACCAAGTATCAGTAGATTGTTATGGTTCTTGCCAAACGTCATGATGAAAGACGTCTCCTTGCTTATGAAATGTTCATTCCTCGCCATCGAGAATCTCCAACAGCGGATTGCCCGAACTTGCTGAGGGAGTGAACCTATGCGCTTCTTCCGCAACCCAGCGCAGCGCGCGACAGTAGGCTCCTATCACGGACCGGCGCGGCACTTCGATGGAGAGCGCGCAGTCAGAAATAGAAAATCCTTGAACACCCCTCATGATGAGGATTGCGCGGGAAAAAGGATCGAGATCAGTGATAACTCGCTGCGGGTTAAGCAGCCGAAGGAACTCCACCTCATTCTCAGATAGCATCGCGTGATTCGCGTGCTCACAGGCATGGGCCACGTATTGCTGCGATGAAGCGACAAGCAGACCATGCACGGTCTTCGCAGCGACGCGAGCGGTTTCCGAATGTGCCCATCGACGCACCCAATCGTGAAATACTCCGCCGGACATCGTGGACAACCCATTCGCGTCAAGCAGACACTTGTTTGCTAGAACCGGATCGCCAGTAATCAGCAGCGCGATCCAGTATAGGTAATAGTGCTCCGCATCGAGAACCATTCGAATCTCATCTGCGGTGGCAAGACGCTCCTTATGGGAGTTCTCGCGTTGTCTTGGGAAACGTAGCCAGTTCATGCGTCTCTTTTTCTTGCACAGGAACGCCCGGCCCTGCTAGACCGGACATTCCTGGCCCGGGGGAGTGTCTGCGACCCCCTAAAACATCTCTGGAAGGGAACGGCTGCGTTTTCGCAGCAGAGGGAGTTTCAAGCGGTCGCAAACGTCTAGGGCATAGGCGCTCTCAGCAACGAACTTCACTCCAATTCGGCCCAACCACGACAACACCTCTTCGCCGACGGAATCGACGAAGCTCACCTCCGACAGATTCACCACGACTCTTGAGGGAATCTTGCAGCGGGCAACTAAGTCCCGTGCATCCTCTGCGAACCTTCCGACGAACCGGCCTTCCATCCGCATCGTCATCGCGTTCGCTACATCCTGGAATTCAACTCGAAGCATGTAGTACCCGCCCTCGGCAGAACCTTGCGCTATCCTGCCGGCACTCTTAAGTGCAGGTAGCCTGCCAAGTCGAAAGGAGAGTTAAGTTATTGAAAGAAAGAGGTTGGCAGGGTTTCTGTGTAGCGCTTGCCGTGCCCGGATTAGGGCACTGCCCGAATATGGGCAAAGTCTATAACTCGTGAATGCTGAGCTCGGCCAATCGCTTCTTGAGAGTATTCAGAACATCGAGCTCATGTTCATTCGCATGCTCAATATGCTCTGAACGACGAAAGATATTGATCGTGACAATGACCAACGGACGGTTTTCCAACCGTGGGGAGCAGACGAGTGACATTTCATGAGGGCAGATTTCGACTCGAACCCCAGACTGAGTCGGATGATCCTGATCGCACGTCACTTGTTGTGCAATTCTGAGCAAGGCAACTGCGGCGCGCTGACAGAGCGTGCACGAGGGATCTAGGTGAGTGGGATCGATGGTGTGCGAACCCAATAGCTCGAGGTCGAATCCATCCTGCCGACGTTCGCCATTGACTGAGACATAACGAGGCCACACCTGAATGCGAACGCCGTACTCCTCCGCTAATTCCTTCAGGTTCAGCATTCGTAATCCTTATAACGTCTCACCTCGCTTCAACCTGAAAGGCGGCTTACCAGGTTTCATCCTCCAGATCTGCGACGGTGTGCTTCGGATGTGGCGAATCACGATGCGACAGGAGGTGCGATGCAACGGCTCGAATACCCTCATTAGGGTCGTCCAGGGCGGCCAGGAGTTCCTCGTACGCCTTCAAGTTGCGTCGGTGATGCCATTCCAGATGACAGGCGAAAAGATACAAAGGATCTCGATTCGCGGCATCGACTGACATATATCTAAGGCCGATCTCTGCTGGAGATCGCATCCTGCCCTCCCAAATTCTGTATGCCTGCTCTGTATTTCGTTTTGCCAACCCTTAACTAGGAAGACGGCCCATCGAGTGGGCCGCCCATCCCAACATCCTTCAACTAGAACGTAAACACCAACCCTGCCGACGGTACTGCCGTGTGGGTGAACTTGTCCGTGCGGAAATCACTAACTTCAAAGTCCGGGGTTTTGTAAAGGAAGCCCCGGTACTGACCACGAACTGTGAAACGCTTTGTGAGGGCCAGATCGACGCCACCGCCATAGACGAAGGTTCCTCGGCTCTGCGTCTCAACTAAATTTGTGTCACGAGGGTCAAATATGATTGCACCGCCCCCTGCCAGGAAGTACGGCGTGAGGGAGGAGGAGGTCGGTATCTTAACGACGGCCGCACCCGTAGCTGCATGCACATTCGTCCTGACCAGTGCTGTGCCCGTCGAGTTGATGTATTTCTGGGAATTGCTAAAGTAGTCGTAGTCTCCTTCGACTCCCAACCACTGGTTGATGTTGAATCGATAACCGGCAAGAAAACCACCTGAGTATGTCGGCTTGTTGGTTATCCCAAGGTCGCTTGTTTCTTTAGTAAAGAAGCCACTTCCCTGAACCGTGACCTCGTGTCTCGTCTCTTGGGCCCAACTCGC
Source organism: Terriglobales bacterium (assembly GCA_035561515.1). Lineage (NCBI taxonomy): Bacteria > Pseudomonadati > Acidobacteriota > Terriglobia > Terriglobales > Terriglobales bacterium. The sequence continues at coordinate 128,962 of DATMXP010000028.1, forward strand.
CATGCACACCAGAAAGACAACGGTTACAGCCAAAACTGTTCGTCTCATTCAAGTCACTCCTTGCAATCCGTATTTGTCGGCTCGCAAGGTGTGAAGAGCACGTGCTGTTCCCAACCAGAATGGCGGGCTAATGCGTTAGATAAGCACAACTTAGTCAGACGCTTCTGCTGATGAGGAGCTGGAATCGCCCGCCAGACGGCAGACCTGACCAAATAAGGGCAATGATTAGGGCAGCGGTGGGAACGTCAACTAGTCCGATCGGCTGATCCCGAGTCGGCGCATCTTGTTCTGCAGCGTCGTACGCCTGAGGCCGAGGCGCTCGGCCGCCCCACCCTTTCCAGAGATTTTCCCCGACGTTGCTTTCAGCGCCTCAAGTATGGTTTGGCGCTCGGTGTCATGGAATGACGATCCCGCGTTATGGGATTGGGGTGTCGATCTCTTCAGGTCTTCGATGGGTACCTTAAGTTCATCGCTCTGCGTAAGGATGACCGCACGCTCAATGAAGTTTTCAAGTTCGCGGACATTCCCCGGCCACGGTGCATTCGCGAGCGCTTCCATCGCATGCTTTGGAATTGTTTTGATGCGCTTCTGCATTCGCCGTGACAAGCGCGAAACGAAGTAGTGCACGAGCAGTGGAATGTCTTCCCGTCTCTCGCGCAGCGGCGGTATTTCTATCGGGAAGACGTTCAGGCGGTAAAACAGATCTTCTCGGAACTGATTGTTTCTGATCATGGTCGGCAGATCGCGGTGCGTCGCGGCGATAAGGCGAACGTCAACGTGAATTGTCTTCGTACTGCCGAGGCGCTCAAACTCCTGCTCCTGCAGGGCGCGCAGCAGTTTTGGTTGGAGGTCCAGCGTGATGTCCCCGATCTCATCGAGAAAAAAGGTACCTTTGTCCGCAAGTTCAAATCGTCCGCGCTTCTGCATTAGGGCGCCTGTAAACGCGCCTCTTTCGTGCCCGAACAGCTCGCTCTCTATCAGACCCGACGGAATGGCAGCACAATTCAGGCGAACAAAAGTTCGGTCTTTTCTCGGGCTCAGGCTGTGCACGGCACGCGCGATCAGCTCCTTGCCCGTACCGGTTTCGCCGTGCAGGAGTACCGTCGAATCCGTGGGAGCCACAATCGCAATTTGATCGAGCACCTTCCGAAGAGCGGGACTCTTGCCGACGATGTCTTCGAAGTTGTATTCGGACCGAATTTCCGATTCGAGGTAGAGCCGCTCCTCCTCTAGGCGATTCTTAGAAGCAGTCAGTTGGCCGTATGCAAGCGCATTATCCAGGGCAAGTGAGATTTGCGTGCTGATCTGAGAAAGCAGATCAAGATCCGCTACCCCGAAACTATTCGGCCGTCTGCTCCCCATCGTGATGACTCCGAGTGGACCGTTGGCTGTGGCTAAAGGAGCGATGGCGAGCGACTCTATTGACTCGGCCCGCAGAGGCTCGCTAAACATCGATGGGAGCTTTCCAATCTCATCGAGCGACCACAACTCAGGTTTCCGCGCACGTAACTTCTCAAAATCAGCGTCGCTAACTTCCGAAACGGGAAGATCAGTCAGGAAGCCTTTACCTCCCGGAAAGTCGAGGACAGCGCATTCCAGGTATCGTGATTGTCTGTCGACCAGCCAGAATCCAGTGAAGTCGTTCCCAAAGTACTTCCGTATCGAAGCCGAAGCGGAGCGGAACAGTTCATTGATCTCCAACTTTGAGATCACATAGTTGTTGATGTCGAGCAAGAGCTTGAGGCGATCCCGTTCCTCCGCCAACTCGCGTTGGTATGACTCTGCCGCGTCCGTTGCTAGAGCGCTCTCAAGTGCCACCGCTACGTGCGATGCAACGGAGGTCATCAGCTCGAAACTGTCTGCCGTAAATTCCTCTCGCTTGCGACTCGCAAATACGAGTGCCCCGAGTTTCTTTCTGGAAGTTGAAATCGGAAAGATATAGGCGCTGTGCTCTGGACTCAAAGATACTCGCGACGCCAACTCCGGGACCTTTCGCAACTCACTCTGCGCATCAGGAATATTAACCGGAGATTGTGTCGCGATGGCCCTCTCCAAAGCAGTCCCTGCGATTGTCACTTCCATCCCGATTTCAAAGCTGGGAAATTCAGGTCCCTGATCAAAAGCGTAAAGTCGCACTGCCTTCTCCGCCGCATCGAGCAAGAGCAAACTGGCTGACTCAAATACAGCCACCGTACATAACAATTGGCGCAGGCTGCGTAGGATCGCTTCGAGATTGGGCTGCTTCGCGATCGCGGCAGAAACATCGAGCAGGGTCCTATACCTGCTTTCTGCCTTCTCCTTTGCTTCGCGCGCGTTGGCTGACATGTGCTTACGTTAACATTCTCGCTCGGGGCCTGTCAGCGTCGGACGTGTGCAGGCTGGGTTCCTATTCGGTGACAGCGACGGACACTGGCGAGGAAGATCAACCTTCCGCAGCACCAAGGACAGATCTAACGGTGCGACTCGCATATCTTTCCCCATTTAGAATTGAATCTACGGCTCTCAGTAATTCGCCACCTGCATTCATCTTCACAACGTATCCTGAAGCACCAAGGCGGCATGCCTCCCGAACAACATCAGGCTCGAATTCCTGCGTTAAGAAGAGTATGCGTGAAAATGGGGTGATCTGGCGTATTTGACGAGCCGCATCAATTCCACTGAGTGTAGGAAGTCCGATGTCGAGGAAGACCAAGTCCGGTCGCAGCTCCGTACATTTCCGAACTGCATCCAGACCGTCCCCCGTCTCTGCAACAATGCGCAGGTGAGCCATTGGTTGCAGGATGTCAACAATAAACCGCCGGAAGGGCTCGAAATCTTCCGCTATTACCGCTCGAACTGTTACGTTCTTTTCCGGCATCAATTTTCCACGCTGTGCCATGCATGGCCCACTCTCCCGATTTGAACTAACGAAGGCGGGAGAGTGGGCTTGAGCTTTGTAAAACTATGCAGCTTGCTTTTCCCTGCGGGCCACCTCCGATTCAGCTGTGAGCCAATCTTCCCAATCGTGGCCGTCCTCCCTTCCACGTTGTTCGTACAACTCATACGCTCTTTGACGAATCCGCGCCTCAACCTGCTCTTCGAGTTCAGCGCTCTCTGCGTTGCGAGAGTTACGTTTCGCGTTCGACATCTGAATTACCTCCTTTAGAAGTGAAACTGTTATCTCGATCATGCAACTGTCACTGTCATTTGAACCTTGCCAGGGTATTCCGTTCACTTTCTCGGTCAGCGGGCAGGCGACGGAGTGCGGTTGCGATCATAAAAGCAGCCGCACCCCGCCGGGGGAGTGTCACCTGCCAAGTGCTCTGGTCGTCGCCTCTATCGAGGGACTTCATTCCGCGACCGTGCACTGTCATCTCAAACAGATTCATCGCGCGATTTGTGACTGGCGCGTAAAGGGATGAATCCGCAATGCCTGCAATGCGGCGCAATAAGCTGCTTCAACCTGAACCGCCGGGATTCCCAATAACAATGCCGATTCAGAAACCGATTGCCGTTCCACGCCTCGCAAAACCAGAGCGAAGCGAGCCAGTGTGTCGAGAGGGGGCGGGTCAGGATCTGCCTCGAACGCCTCTATAACTTCCGACGCTTCCAAAGTGTGAGATGTGCAAGAACACCTGCGGCTGTCATACGCCCAGGCTGCTTCAACAATCTGCGGGCGCATCATCCGAATTGCGGCTGCGATCGTGGCATGTCGCGCCCAATTCTCTAACCAATCCACGAATACTTGATTGCATTGTGTGTTCGCCAGAGTGGCGCTGACTATGCAGCTTTCGGCCAAGTCGGAGCGTCCGGTGAGGAACAGGCCCAATTGTGTGAGCGTATCTCGATAGAGATCGAACGCACCCGCCAATTCTTCACAGGAGGCTCGCGGCCTCTTTGGAGAGGTCTCAGTATCCCTACGCAACTTACTTCGAAGCATCATCCACCCGTCAATAAGAGAGCATCGCATGGGTGCTTGAAAAGCCTGCTTCTTACCTGAAGACAGCCCTGGAGATGAAATCAATAACGGCTTTACGACGTAGTTCGATACGCCGCGGGCGTACTTGGGCTCCTTCCAGGGACTCGACCGCGAGGTTGCCGGTGAAATAGAAGATGATCAGTGCTGAAATCGAATGGGTGCAGTGCTCAATGTCAACATCGTGAAAGTCCCCGTTGGACACGCCCTCCTTGAGCAGTGCCACGAGTTTGCGGTGAACCGGACGGACGTACCGCTCCACCATCCTGTGCAGTTGCTCCGAGCCCGTGCTGCTCTGTCGCATGTGTTCTTGCTGCACTAGCTTAGGAGACAATGGGAACTCCGCGATGAAGTCAAAATAGGAATCGACATACGCGAGCAAGCGTTCTTTCGCCGATGCTTCCAGATCCAGCGCCAGACTGACCCGATCATTCCATTCCGAGAACACCGTATCGAGCACCGCACTGTAGAGTTGCTCCTTGCTCTTAAAGTGATAGAACAGCAGCGTGTGATTCACGCCGGCGGCATTGGCGATCCCCTCGGTTCGAGCGCCGGCGTAGCCCTTGAGCGCGAACTCCTCAGTGGCTGCCTTTAGGATTGCCATGCGACTGGTTGGTTCGGCACTCTTCGTTGTCGTTCTTTCGACGACGGCTGGCATCACTCCTCCTCAAAGCAGATCAGGTAACCCCGAACATCGAGGCTTGCCACAAACTTTGCTGTTGGCTCCCTGACTGACTACTCAGTATAATACTCCCGCACGTTGGGCCGCCTGTCAAGCGTGCATATCCCGATTCGGAACCAAGGGGGCGGCGCGTCTCGACGACAACTCGATTCGAGGCGTCGACCCTACAAGGGGCAGGACTGTCATCATGCGTGGCTGGCGGTATTCACTGATTTTCGTGTTGATCGCGTTAATCCCGCTGTGCGGGTGCATGTTCCGGTCGCGTCCGGTTCCTGTGTGGATGAGCACCGCGCCGCTGTTGACCGCGACCCGCAGCGATCTGATTGAGCGGGTCAACGCCGACTCGGCGAAAATCCAGACGTTGAAGGCCACCGTCGGGATTACCGCTTCGGTCGGCGGCAACAGGCGAGGGAAAATCACGGAGTACCAGGAGATCCGTGGCTACATCCTCATCCGCAAGCCATCGCTTCTCAGGATGATGGGCTTCTTCCCCATCGTGCAAAGCCGGGCGTTCGACATGGTCAGCAACGGTGACCTGTTTAAGCTGTGGGTGCCGCTGAAGAACCAGTTCATCGTCGGCAACAACCATGAAATCAAGCCATCAAGTTCACCCCTGACGAAGATGCGACCACAGGTCGTTTTCGACGCGCTGTTGCTACCGGTGTTGGATGAGCAAGACGGGATTGCGGTACTAGAACTGGGCAACCAGACCGTCCTTGATCCCGTCACTCAAAAACCGGCGCTGCAGGCAGATTACACGCTCGACTTCCTCAAGCAGAACAGCCACGGCTGGTATCTCGCACGCAAAATCTCGTTCGATCGACAGAACTTGCAACCGTACCGCCAGATCATTTATGACGAATTGGGATCGGTCACAACCGATGTGCTCTACGACGAATACGCTGATTTCAACGGATGCGCATTCCCAAAAACAATCCAGATTTGGCGCCCACAGGAGGAATATTCCATCAAGCTCAGCGTCGTGAAGTTATCTATTAACGGACCAGTTTCGGAAGACCAATTTGTTCTGGAACCGCCTCCGGGCGCACGTCTCGCTTTGAGGTGATGGCTGCGCTCTATTTTGGCAAGCCAGCATGACTAATTCGGAGCCGTCGGGTCATGCGATTCCACGGCTCCGTACACTGGCCAGTTGCTCGTGGATCGCGGGCCGAAACTACTACAAAGCCATCCGCCATCTACGTTGATGTTCAGGTGTAATCAGTGCACGTCCACCGATGCACCCCGTCCATATTTAGGCTTCCGCATAAGGAATACGAGCGGGATCAGGATTAGAAACAAGAACGCCATTAGGTAAAAAACGTCTACAAAGCTGAGCAAGGCAGCTTGCTGTTGCACCGCACCATAAATCGACGCCAGGGCGCGTTGGGTTGCAGTTGTCCAGTCGGAACCTCCGCGCATGAACATCCCTCTGGCCTGATCAATTGCCTGCTGGGTCTGCGGATTGAACCTCGAGATGTCGGCAGACAAGCGGTCCTGATGGAATTGAGAACGCCTTGCTACCCACGTTGTCACAAAAGAGATGCCCATACTAGATCCAATGTTCCGCATGACGCTGTAAAGGCTAGTGGCGTAACCCGTATCTTCCTTGGGAATCGGGTCCATTGTTATGATCGTCAATGGAAGAAAAAGAAAGGTCTGCCCGACACCTTGGTTAATCTGGTGCAGGAGAATGTCCCAAGTTCCGGAAGAAAGATTCATCGTCGAATAGCCAAAGAACGCCATGCTCATCACAATGAACCCGAAAACTAGCATCCAGCGAGCATCCCACTTCTTCCCCAGCAGATAGCCCACCAGAGGCATGCACGCTGCGGTGGCGATGCCTCGCGGACTCGTCCAAATACCCGCCGTAGCCGCAGTCCAGCCTAGAAGTTCCTGCATGAACAGAGGCAGGAGAACGAGGCTGCCGTACATGACAAATCCGAGTGCGGTAATAAATCCGATTCCGATGGCAAAGCTGCGGTACCTGAAAAGTTCAAACTTAACGAGTGGCTGTGGTCTGCGCACTTGACGGATGACGAACGCGGTCAGCATCACCGCTGCCGTGATCGCAAGCGCGATAATGAAATGCGAACTGAACCAGTCCTCCTCCTGTCCTTTGTCGAACATCACCTGCAGCGAACCCATACCTAGGGCGAGCATGCCGAAACCCCAGAGATCGGCTCGCATGGTGCCGCGGCGGATATAAGGTGGGTCGAAGATGAACAATTTGATAAGCACTAGGCTGAGAATGCCGATCGGGAGATTGATATAAAACACCCATCTCCAACTGAAGTTGTCGGTGATCCAGCCGCCAAGAGTGGGTCCCAGCACGGGGGCGGCAACAATGCCTAATCCCCACAGTCCCATGGCTTGGCCGCGCTCTTCGGGCGGAAACTCCTCCAGCAGTACCGCCTGAGATAGGGGTTGGAGGCCACCGCCGGTGATGCCCTGCATCACCCGAAAGAAGATCAACGCAGGAAGATTGGGCGCCAGGCCGCACAGCACGCTGGAAACCGTGAACCCCGTTACTACGGTCATCAACAGTCGTTTGCGACCAAAGTAGTTTGACAACCAGCCGGTGATGGGAAGAATGATGGCGTTCGCCACGATGTAGGAGGTCAGCACCCAGGTCGCTTCATCCACGCTGGCGGAAAGGCTTCCGCCAATGTGTGGCAGGCTGACGTTGACCACCGAAGTGTCCAGAACCTCCATCACGGCGCTGGACATGACAGCAATCGCTACCACCCATTTGTTGATCGCCGGTCGGGCGCCAGATTCAACGCTCACGAACATTCACCTTCAGTGCACAGCAATATCGCCGCCCTGGTGCTTGGGCTTGCGCATGAGCAGGATGAGTGGCAACATCACCGCAAACAAGACCGCTAGCAGGAAAAAGACGTCGTTGTACGACATCATGGCGGCCTGTTGTTGCACCATACCCCAGACCGCCGCCTGCGCCTGGCGGGCGGCCGTTACTGCATCCGAACCCCGCGACATCAAGCCCTGCTGGATGCCTAGCACCATCTGACGGGCGGTCGCATCGAAGTTCGTCACATGTTCGCCGAGCTGGTTCACGTGCACCTGTTGTTTGCGCGCCAGCATCGTGGTGACCATGGCAATGCCAATGCTGGCCCCGATGTTGCGCATCAGGTTAAACAGGCTCGTCGCGTTCCCCATCTCTTCTTTGGGAATGGAGTCGTTGGTGATGGTCGTCAGTGGGATAAACAACAGGCCAAGAGCGGCTCCCTGCAAGAGTAGAGGCCCGACGAAATCGATGGTCCCGATGCTGAGGTTGAGTCGGGAGAGCAGGTAGAGCGAAAAACTGGATGCGATCAGTCCCGCAGCGAGCAGCTTGCGAGCCTCTACTTTCCCCATCAATATCCCGACGATCGGCATGGCAATGAAGGACGCAAAGCCGCGAGGCAGAGTGGCGAGACCAGCCTCCAGAGCCGGATACCCCAAGAGCGTTTGCATCAGCAGAGGCAACAGAACCGTGCTGCCATACAGTACGAATCCAAGCACGGTCATAAGGAAGACGCCGGTTGCATACGTGCGGTTCTTGAAGACACGCAGGTTGACAATAGGGTGCGCGGTGCGAAGTTCTCGAATCACCAGTCCGACCAGGCCGATCACTGCGGCGACAGTCAGCACTTGAATAAACCGTGAGGCGAACCAATCTTCCTGCTGGCCTTTGTCCAACATGACCTGCAGTGCGCCGATACCGATCACCAGCAGGCCCATACCCATGTAATCGACGCGCCCCGATTTCCTGCCGATGTAAGGCGGGTCGAAAACAAACATCTGCGTCAGGACGATCGCCAGCAGTCCAATGGGAATATTGATGTAGAAGACCCAGCGCCAACTGTAATTATCAGTGAGCCAGCCCCCGAGCACGGGGCCAAGCATCGGCGCCACCACAATCCCCAACGCCCAAAACGCCATCGCTTTGCCACGTTCTGCAGGCGGGAAGACCTCCAGCAGGATGGCCTGCGAAAGCGGCTGCAAGCCTCCTCCGGCTGCGCCTTGAATAATTCGAAAGACAATAAGGAGAGGCAGATTCGGAGCGAATCCGCAAAAGAATGACGAAACGGTGAAGCCGATAACAGAAGCCATCAACAGGCGCTTACGGCCAAAGTAGTTGGCCAGCCACCCTGTCATCGGCAAAATGACAGCATTGGCAACAAGGTACGACGTCAAAGTCCAAGTCGCCTCATCGGTAGTAGCAGAGAGATTTCCGGCGATGTGTGGAAGAGAAACATTGACGACCGTGGTATCGAGCACCTCCATGAAAGTGCTGCTCATCACGGCAATCGCCACCAGCCAGGGGTTGATGGCCATAGCAGCTGGTCGAGTGATCGCTAGGTCCTGCGATGCCATCCTCTGGAATTCCTTTCAGACGTGCCCGGGAATAAGCTTGGCTGCGGTTACGATCGTTTCAGCCACGCGAGAGTCTCCGACTTCGGAGTTCATCATGAGGTTGTACAAGTGGCGGTCGGTCCAATCATGTCCGTGATACCTGCGGACGTATGAGGCCCTGATTCGGTCGACCTCCAACATCGCCATCTCGGCCTCGTCTTCCTTCTTGTGCCGGTGGAGAAGAAGACGCCGCAATCGTTCCTCTCGGGGCGCGTAAACAAACACATGGAACACGTCCGGGCGATCCTGCAGGACGCACTGAGAACCACGACCAACAATGACGCAATTCCCCAACCGAGCTGCCTCCAGGATGACGTCCCGTGTAATTGCCGCTAACCTGTCCTCGTCCAGAACGTCAGGCGCTGGCGGCGCCGCCCAGGTATCGGCGCTGCCCATCCAGTAGGCGCGCATCATCCGGGAGAGGAAGGATGGTGGATGTTCGTCCAAGCGTGCCACGGCCTCCGGGGCGCAATGCACCCGTCTGGCCAAATCGGATATCAGTTCACGGTCCAAAAGCTTCCAGCCGAGTTTCTCGGCCAGTATTCGCGCGATTGAGCCGCCTCCGCTTCCGTACTCGCGTGCAATGGTAACAACTCGTATCATGAGTGCCTCACTTGATGTAAACAGTCGGCACAACCGACATACCGGGCCTTAACAGGTGCTCTGTGTCCTGTCCTTTTTCGAAAACCAGTTTCACTGGCACGCGCTGCACTACTTTCACGTAGTTGCCGGTCGCGTTCTCTGGAGGGAGCAGGCTGAACTTGGCTCCGCTCGCGGCACCGATGCTATCCACATGGCCGTTGTAATCTCTTCCATATGCATCGACATGAATGTTCACGTGCTGTCCGGGACGCATGTTCTTGAGCTGGGTCTCTTTGAAATTGGCTGTAACCCAAATGTCCTCTAAAGGAACAATGGCCATTAACGGTTGTCCCGGTTGCACAATTTGGCCCAATTGAACATTCTGTTTCTTACTGATGATGCCGTCGACAGGGGCAACGATCGTGGTGTATTGAAGATTCAGCTTCGCCTGTTCAACTGCAGTGCGAGATTTCTTTGCTGTAGCCTCGGCCGCTCCTGCCCGGGCGCGTGTGATGGCGACCTGCTGAGGCGCAGTTTCGGCCGCCCGCACCTGTGCCTCAGCTTGGCGGACGTGGCTTTCCGCCGTAGCTACGGCTGCCTGGGCGGCATTAACGACAGCACGAGCCGCCTTTTCGTTGCTAAGTGCGGTGTCGTACTGCTGGCGTGGGATTTCGTTTTTTTCCACCAGCTGCGAATAGCGTGCCAAGTCCGCCGCCGTAGTTGAATGGTTGGCCTGCGCTTCAATCAGCCGCGCATTGGCCATCTCGACTTCTTGCCGCGCGGCTGCCAATGCCGCTTCTGCATTTCGTAACTGGCTCGTCGTGGTCGTGGAAGCTACGGGAACTCCGACGTCCGCTGCCCGGAAATTCGCTTCGGCGTCCTCCAGTTCTGCTTGCGCACGATCGAGCGCCACTTGGTAATCCTTCGGATCAAGTCGAACCAGAACTGTCCCAGCCTTTACGAACTGGTTATCCTTAACATTGATTTCCGTTACCCATCCTGAAACCCGTGCCGCTACTGGCACGATGTTGCCATCAATCTGTGCGTCATCGGTGCTTTCGCGTGCGGCATAATGTCGCCACAAAAAGTAGCCAGCCACCGCAGCCAAGATAAGAATGAACAGTAGAACCCACTTCGCACGCGGATGCTCCTTGAAATACGAGCGCTTCTCCCGCCTTGGTTGGTTCTCTGCCTCTTGCGGCCGTTCGTCAGTCACAACCTCACGCTCTGCCATTTGCCTCAGTGTCCTCCGAGATATTGCTTGATTGCCTGCTCGGCCATTCCGACTGCCCGCGCCAGAGAAGCTTTGGCGACGTTGTGAGCATAGAGAGCCGATATATAAGTGTTGTTGGCGGTAGCCAGCGCTTCCTGGGCTTGCACGACTTCCAATGTGTTGGCCACTCCGGCGGTCAAGCGGTCGCGCGACTGCTGCAATTGTTCCGTGGCCAGCCCAACCGACGATTGCGCAACATCCACCTGTTTGGCGGCAGTGTTTACGTCCATGAATGCGGTCCGCACTTCGCTTTCGATTCTGTTTTTCAAGTCTCCCAGTTGCGCTTGTCTTTCTTGCAGCAACGCTTCGTTTTCCTGTATGTCGGCACGAATGCGTCCGCCCTGAAAGATCGGCACCTCTAATGAAGCCGCAGCGGTGAAGGTCCCGTGGGAGTTGCCCGGTGTAGGGCCAATCGTGCCATAGTCGCCGTCGAATCGAGCAGTGGGATAGCGGCCCGCGGCGGCTGCCTTGCGCGCCAACTCGGCGGCCCTTACCAACGCTTGCGCTTGCAGGTAATCCGACCGGTTTTTGTAGGCATCCGCTAAGGCTTGCTCGAATGTCACTGGCGGTAGTGGGGCGTAAGGAATCGTATCGGTGGTTTCAAACTGTTGCCCGACCGCCAGACCAATGGCACGCGCAAGGGCAAGTTTCTGCTTGTCCCAGTCATTCTCCGCGCTGAAGAGTCTCTCTTGTTGGGCCTGCATCTCGACTTGAGCGCGCAGCACGTCTATGTGAGCAGCAACTCCTGCCCGTTCAAGATCGACTGCTTGCTGATACACGGCTTTGGCTGTTTCCACCTGTGCCCGAGCTACATCCACCCGCGACTTGCCTTGCACTTCCTGCAAGTACAAGTTTGTAATTACCAGAACGACAAGTTCGCGCGTGTCCTGATATGAAAGCTGGGCAGCCTTTACGTTCTCGCTCGCGGAGCGCGTGTTCTGGATGGCTTTCCAGTCGAAAAGCCGCTGCGATAAAGTTGCACGTGCGTCAAAGATCCCAAATGGGCCGACCACGGATTTCAGCCCGGGAAACGCACTCGCGTTAAATCCCAGGGCAGCCAAGTTGATTTGCTCCGCGGTTTCCGAAGTTCGCGCGGAGACATTAGGAAGCAGATCGCTGAGTGCGCGGAGACGTTGTGCGCGAGAGGCGCGCGTGCCTTGCTCTCCCAGCAGCAGTGCCAGATTTTGACGCAACCCACGATCGATCGCATCGGATAGCGATAACCGCAACACTTGAGGGGTTGGTGGCGACGTGGGCACACCACCAAAGAGCGGACTCTGCCCCTCGGACAGCGCAGGAGTCGCAGATGGTGACGTCATTTGTCCCTGACTCGCAGAATATGAAGAACCACTCATGGCGGATGGCGCCTGTCCCCAAGCCAAGACATTGGCACTCAGCGTCACGAGCATCGCAACCATGGCAATCGATCGAGATGGATTCAAATCTTTTGTCCTTCCTTGTGATTGATCTTTTTGCCTTCGGACCCTGCGAAAAGAGCTGACGAAATCGTGTCGATTACGGAACTGCGGCGCTCCGCAACCTTCGCGGGTGTCAGTGGATCGTGCCCAGTCACAGCTTGGATAAAAGCACTGCTTGTGAAGTAACTAACGACGGTCGCCGAGATTGTGTAGACGAAATCGCGGGAAACCCGACGAAACTCCCCTTGATGGGCACCTTTCTCCAAAAGCCCCAGAACAATCCGGTGCACCGGCCGCACATAGCGCGTCGCAAGCTCTGTAACGCATAGTGTTGCCGCAGTACCTGATTGGCTCATCTCCTGCTGCACCAAACGCGGACGATGGGGAGCTTCAGCGACGAAATCGAAATAGGCTTCGAGATATGCAATCAATTTTTGCGTGGACGTTCCTTCATGCTGCAACGCATTCGTAACCCTCTGCGCCCAATCTGCAAACACCTGTTCCAATACCGCCACATATAGTTCTTCTTTGCTGTCGAAGTAGTAGTAAAGAAGCGCGATGTTGACTCCGGCCTCGGCAGCGATGGCGTGCACGCGGGCGCCCGAAAATCCTTTGCGAGCGAACTCAGACGCGGCTGCGCTGAGAATTCCATCGCGATTGCTTGTCTCGGACACTGCCTTTGCTTCCAGGCGCAACATGTACCCCGAATAGACTGACTACTCAGTATAACTAACTGCTTAGTCTAAGTCAAAGCTCCCGCAATGGCAATCACGATGCTTTTGGTCCAGTTGCCGATATCGCTGGACTGGAGGCACAGCAGTGTTTTCAGCGTAAAATGCAGGGCTTCGTTGGAGGAATTGCATGAAGTCAGTATTGGTTCTCCTGCTGTTCTTGCCGCTCGCAATAGATCCGCAATCACCCGATTGGAAGAATTTTCTCGCGCTGGAATCCGCCTGGAATGAAGCGCATGTCAGTGGCGATGCGATTGTTCTCGACCAACTCTGGTCTGAAGATCTTGAAGTCACTGTGCCGAGAATGCCCGTGATGTCGAAGACCGAAGCTCTAGGGTTTGCTCGTTCAGGGAAAATGAAGTTCCAGAAGTACCAGACCTCTGACCTGAATGTGCGCGTTTATGGCGACGCAGCAGTGGTTTCTGGCCGCCTCCAACGGGAGCGTAGCCTGAATGGAAAAACATTCGAAGACGATTGGCGCTTCACAAAGGTATATATTCGACGCAATGAACGCTGGCAGGTAGTGGCCTTTCACTGCTCCGATGCTGGGCAACCATAAATGAAGAAGCCGAGAAATTGATGTCTGCATGCCTAATGAAGCGATCGGGCAACGACGCCCTGCCCATCATGAATGCACAGTTAATGAACTACGCTTAGAAGGAGCGTGTTTCTCCCAGCACCTGCTTGACGGTGTTAATGAAACGCTGCGGTTGAAATGCATCGACCTGGGCAACGGCACATTGCAAGCCAGGTTCTCCGGAAACCGTTAATGAGATCACGGGCAGGGGATGCTCTCGGTTCAGGGCCTCAAAGAACGTTTTCTGATCCGCAATCGGATCGAGTGCCCCAGCACGGCAACGTCATAATGTCCTTCCTGGCAACACTTGAGCGCATTAACAAAACCTTCCGCCGATACGACTTCATAGCCTTCACGTTCGAGAAGGCGCTCGCGAATACGCAACAGGGTGGAGTCGTAAGAAATAGAGAGAATACGGAATGGCATGCATGTACTCCGGCTTTATATCGTCTTAACATGGAAGACTAATTACCGACAATTTTCTGCAGTAGTGCTCCTGCCGAAGGGGACCTTCCCGAAAAGGTGGCACTGCGAGTTCGGTACAACTCGGTACAAATGAGGCGTGAGAAAGAGTGACTTTCCGGCTCCTAAGCGACGCCGAATGAAGCACTTGGAATTTGACCAGTTCTTTGTTCGGGACCAGGGGGTCGGAGGTTCAAATCCTCTCTCCCCGACCATTCTTCATTTTTCACCCTCTGAAAGATCAGATCGAAGGGCTTTCTGTAAGTAGGGTAAAGACTTGCACCGTCGATCTCGCAGTTCAAAAGC
>DATMXP010000029.1 GCA_035561515.1 Terriglobales bacterium
CTGGTTTCGGGAAGTAACGTTCAATCGGTTCGCTGGCACAGACGCGTCACGGCCCTCCGGGCTGATGCCTATGACGGCCTTACTCTGTCTGTGTGGCGCGCCCCTTTGGCGGGGACTCGGTGGAGTTCAGGCGGGACGAACCAAGTATGCTCGCGTTCGGTACCGATGCACACTTGAACAGTCTACGCCCTTGCGCGGCCTCTCACGCGCGGCAGCCGTGGGTCTTCACGATTTCGATCTGCTCCAGTGCCAAATAACGAACCTCGCTTCTGCGCTACCGTACCTTTCCGGCGATGCCCTTCAACCGAGACCTAAGGCGCCGGAACTGATCCCCATTGATTCCGGCCACATTCTCTGTTTCCACGGTGGTTCGGCCGTGAACGTAGAACTGTACCAGCGCGGAACGCTGTTCCTCGTTCAAGTCCATCAAGCAATGGCGGAGAGCGGCATGGGTGTGTTCCCGCTGCTGTTTTTCCTCTTGGGGAGTGTGCAGCGCGACGTGGCGCGCCGCAATTGCCAGAAGGCGCGACTGCCGCTGATGAGGGGGTATCACTGATTCCCTGAGGAGTTTAGGGGCATCCGTGAGGATTGCTTGGGCGAGATCTTCATCGTGCCTGAGTAGATGGCGATAGATGTAGGCCCGTATGCCTGGCAGTAGGACACGATCAATGTCGTCGACTGCGTCAGCACGCGCCGCAACCCTGTCCCTAACATTCGCGAAGCGCGAGCTCCCCGGTGAATTGGAGCCGAACACCAACCTGGGAAATCCTTTCCGAGAAACGCGAGCTTCAGCTCGCGTAGCCGCCTAAATATTCGGTTGAATTACAACTGAATTTTGGTAGAATCCGTATAATATATCGTGCTTAAAGGCACCTAAAGCAAGGCTCTCACACTCCCCGCAGTCACTGCAACTACCAAGTCCACCAGGAGTACTAGAAGTACTCCTTCTTGCTATGTGTTGTTCGAGTGTGGCCGGCCCAGATCGAGACCGCTTGAGCACGTCAGGCGGATTTCAAGCAGACATCACGCACAGGATGCGAGCAAGGCTGTACTGCTGGATGGCGCTCGCAAAAGCCGCTTTGGTGTGGCGACCCGGCGTTGAATTCTAGCAGCAAGCCGGGCCTTCGCTCTTGACTTGAGTAGCCGGAACTGCGTGTCGGTCAGCCCCATATCCGCGCAAATACTCTCTTTGGTTTCGTTCTTCAGATAGAACCTCGACAAAACCTCGCGGTCGCGTGCAGAGAGCCTGCGCAAAATCGCCATCAGCAGTTCGATATGTTGGGCGCGAATCAGATGCTGTTCGATACTGTCCGTATTATCAGGAAACGTCTCAAGAAGTTCGCCACCGCTGCGAGCGCGAATTGTTTCTCTGATGTATGCTGCCACTTGACGGCGAAGCACCGTTCGGATAAAGCCCATCAGGCATTCAGGCCGCCGGATTCCGCCGCGCTGAATGGCGTCAACAACAGCTATAAACGTTTCGGCGAACAAGTCGTCCGCATTTCCGAAGCCGACTTCTCGACCCAAGTAGAAACGCGCACCGTGCATGACTTCATGGAGTTCCCGCAGGCCATTGGGATCGCCTCTTCCGACTTTGAACACGAGCGAGGCGTACCGAGAGGACTCCGAGCACTGCGCGCCGCTTCCAGCAGCATTAGCTAAGAACATTACGAACCCTCTTTGTTGTAGATCCAGGCCGGAAAGATTTTGAAATGTTGAGACCTACCGATAAGAAGCAATATAGATTTAATAAGAAATGGTAGAACGCATAGCGAGTATTGGGGTAGGGCTGGAGCGGGGGTGCAGTTCTAGTACCGTACTGCCCACCTTTGGGGGGCGGTGCTCGGATCAGCTACTTCTCTGCCTCAAGTCGTTTCAGCGCCTCCATAAGCTGCTGACTTCTATACACTTCCTCCGCGCACGGCGGGCAAACAAGGTAGTGTTGTTCAAAGACTTGGGTTTCCTCTGGTGAAAGCTGATTTCGGCAATAGTCGTCCGCAACCTCGCCTGGATCGGAGGGACATCGGTCTGGGAAAAGCTTACGCTTTGGTGCCATTTCGGTTTTGGTACAAAGGCATTTCAATCATGCGCGCTGAAGGCGCTGTTCCAGATTCAGAACATTCTGCTGCTTTCGTCGGTCCAAGCATAAGCTCCATTATCAACGAAAAGGGCCTATTTTCAACCTCGTGTTCCGGTTTCGGAACAGAATCCAGACAGTTGGGTCCAGCGCAATACCCGACCATCATATTATCAAAACGCGGGCAGGCGCAAGACGACCCAGGGCACCCGCTGGTCACATGAGATCGTCGGTCCGCCGCCGAAACGCAAGCCGCTCTTCTACCGCCTCCTGCACCATGCTGCACGGCTGCGGAACTCGGATAATCCACGCCCTACCTCCTTCCCGCCCGGTCGGCGCAGCCCGCATGTCTCAGGCGCGGCGTTTGAGCGGCGTGCGGCTGTGAAACACACGAATACAGGCTATGCCGCGAACCGTGAGGGCGGCTATGGTACAGCAAGGTCATGGCCCGACAATCCCAGTGGCGCAGCATCGCCCATTGGACCGCACGTGTGTGCTCTGCCGAGCAATCGCAAGAGACGCCACCATTGGCGAAGCCGCTACCCTCTAGCAGCCGCACTGCTCAAGCGACAGCAGCGGCTTGCTTTAACGCTCGAAATTGTGTCCGAAATTCGTGGCGTTCGATGGCGATCACCGTCCCCCGCTCGCTCGTACGGACGACTCTGCCGAAAACCAACAGTTTCATGGGGCAAAGGTCGTTGAGTAGGGCAGGCCAGTCAATGGAGAGTTCGATCGGCATTCTCGGCGGCAAAGTGGTCTGAGCATCGATTAAGACGCCACTGCTGCTGATATTGATGGTCCTGCCGACGCCCACTCTACGGTTTCCAGAAAAAAGCCGATATTCAACCTCCTGTTGGATGGGAAACCGACGTTTGCGGCGCCGCTCCTGGCGAGTTGTCGCGTAGCTCTCGTTGATCATGTGGCTGTGAAAAGAAATGGTAGCGGTCAGGAATCCTGCTGCTCAAGATGCATTTAGTTAACTGGTAGTGATAATGTTGGGGCGCTTACTCGCTCCGGAGCCGGCCCGTATGGTTCTAATGGCGCGCCATCCGGTTTTCGCTCCAGCCGGGTACCCTCTTTCTCCCAGTGATCGTCATTCAACGTGTTCCGCGCGCTTAGGACACCGCCGCTTTGGTCGGCGTCCCGGCAGCCTTAGCCTCTAGCGTCGCGCCGCTGACTGGAGTTCTTCATTGTCCATATCCGGGACTCCCAACCGTGGCGCCTACCGACGTCCGGCAGTTCTCGGCATGGTGCGAGGCTGCAATCCGCGCCTCGGTAATCATGCCTGCACATGAAGCGGAAAGAACCGCCTTACCGACGCGGCGCGCCCGATATGTCCAGGACGGCCTCCTTCACCGACTAGTGCGCAAACTGATGCCGAAGAGGGATTTCGCGTGGGACATACCTCGTTTTACGAAGGCGCACGTGAGCGCAAGCTGAGGGCTCACGCTGCCGAACTGCGGCTCTTCGCCGCGGGCTTCCTCCAGAGCGCCTCGGCGGGGTGGAAGCAGATGGAGATGGCGCAGAAGGAAGCCGCCATGAGCACCACGAAGGTGCGAGCCGGCGAGGAGAGGCGCTTCAGCGGGAAACCTTCCCGCAACAGCAGGTCC
>DATMXP010000030.1 GCA_035561515.1 Terriglobales bacterium
GGTCACAGCGTTCAGGGCGGTCGTCAGTTGTCTGACGAAGGACGCGGGCGGTGCGCCGGCAACGGTGAATTTAACGACTGCTCCGTTCCCGGCTACCACAGGACCGGCGAGCACCGGCGGCGGAAACGCGAAAATTGAAGCCTGGCTCAACCTGCCCAGCCCGTGTATCGCACCCATCATTTTCGTCACCAGCCCAGGAGGTAACTGGTTCGCGGCGACGGGTAACTGAGAATCGCGCGTCGCTGCAAACCTGCTCTGACGGCGGCGCGCACCTCCAGTCACTTCAGGCGGCCCCGGAATCGTTGCACCCCCCGAGCCTCGTCCCCAGAGTGCTCTCCGATATCTCAGGTTTCGGACTAACTCAGTTTCCGGTAACCCCACTTCAAGACCGGAACTCAGACGCGGTGACGAACACGGGCGATGAGTTAACATGTAAGCGCGATGCGAGAGGGTTGGAGCGGCGACGATTACGTGGTCTTGTTCTCAGAGGACGACCTGCCGTCGGTGGCTCAGCGATACGGCATCGCGGACATGCTGCCCGGATACCGCGTCATTGGCCTGCGCGGCTGGGACGACTTTATCATTGAGGACCCGAAGGGCGGCATCTTCACGGTGCCTACGGTTCCATGCGACCTCAAGCACATCGCACGTTTTCACCCTCTGGACGAAGATCAGCTTGTTGCTGATGCACGCTTCGTCGGCAGGGTCAAGTGGTACGTCACCCCGATTGCGTTCGGAGGGCCGCCAAGCGCCCCCGAGAACATCGCATGGATCACCCATGGGCAACATGCGGATCTTGTTCGCTGGTGGAACAATAAGTACCGGGAGTTGTCGGGTCCTCGTGCCTCAATGGAATGAAGCCCCACATATCATTCCCAACGTGACCTCAGTTGCTTGTTGATCTCCCATTCGGCCTCACGAATGGCGATTCGGTCGCTTGTTGCGACCTGCGCCAGACCTCGCATCAAAACCTCATCGGGCACCTCGCCGCCGAGGGCACGCTTGAGAAGATCCATGTGACTTTCCAGGACGGTGGCAGCGTGCCACACGTCCACGATGCCCCAGCGCTTAACCTCGCACTGTTTGTTCAAGAGGCCCAGCACGAGACCAAGTTCGTGTAGATCGCTCGGACGAGTTCTAGAGCCGACATGTACGTCAAGTTCGCCCCGTCCACGGCAGAAACGGATCAGCATGTTCCCGACTTCGAGCGTCACGAAAGCGTAGTCGAAACCGGGGGGAAAAGGACGCCTTCATTCGGAATTATGCGGGCGTGTTGCTCCTCAAAGAGAAAGGGCATCGCCTCAGCTATATCGAGCCGAAGCTTCCTCTCGTTTCGCCTTGCCAGTGGTCTGTCAAGCAAGCCCAACAGAAGCCATATCGGTCTTAGGACGAATGCAAGGAAGCGTACTGGCGGGACGACCAGGTTGTTCACTATCCATCGATGCGTTCTGCGATTCATCGCAACCGATCAGACTACCATCTCGCCACCTCTGCAAGCGCGATAGTGGCGCACTCTCTGATAATGGCGTAGAAACGCGGTTCAGTTCCTTTGACGAATGTCGAAATAGGGCATGGCCGCCGCCGCGCAGGAACTGCGGAGTCAATGGACGGAAGCGCCACATATCATTCCCGAGCCCCGGCAGCAAGCTTGCGCCCGCCAATCCGCGAGTAGGGCGTTAGGCGTCAAATCGACGAGGCCCGCTCAGCTTCCGGGTGGCGAATGATCCGGGGCGTTCCGCAGCCCAGGCATGAGATCAGCCGCGGAATCGCAGCACAAACTCACCACCTCTGGCAGATATGAGACCATCACCCGCCAGCGCGCACTTTGCGCGCAGACTCCACTCCAAAAACCGGCAATCCAGTGTCGGTGAGCAATCCGATCTGCTTCAGCACGGAAGCCTGATCCCAGTAGATGTGTTCATGTGCAATCTTGCCATCGCGAAACCGCACGATGGCGACCAAAGCCACTTCCACGTAGCGATTTGTAGGAGCAACACCCGGCAGCATCCAGGGCATTTCCTGCGTGTGAGTGAACGAGAAGATCATTTCATCCACCAACTGCTCTTCACCCACTGTTCGTGAGATCGGTGTGAGCTTCGTGTCGGGCGGCATGCTCGGAATGAAATCACGGGAATAGAAGGAGCGCAAAGCGGTTCGCCCCGAGCCGCCCGTCAGCACCGGGACGTGATTGACGTAGGCATCTTCCACCATCGTGGCCAGTGTTGCCTCCGTGTCGCGCGTGGAAAACTCATGCCGGGTATGTTCTTCCCAGAATCGAACCAAGTCTTCACGGAGCATCAAGCAATTCTAGCCGATACCGTCATTCAACCGCTTGGGCCCTCCGCCAGAGGCGTTGGTTTCAACACGACGCCCGGATCAGCGGCCACTCGGAATCCAACCACGTTAGCGAAAAGTCCCCATCTCGTCGATATGGCCTTCCGAAGCCGCTGTTCGGCGACAACCCCCGACAAGTCCCCCGTATTTGGCGACAATTCCGCCGGCGACGGAGAGTTCGGGCTGGTAAACGGCCTTTCATCCAAGTAGCGTCGAAGGCGCCCTGCACGCCCACGCACTTGCACCGCTGGAGACGAGTGCGGAAATTACATACCGTTAATGAATGCAGCGAAGACGGAAAACGCTGCCTCGGCAGCCGCTCCTTCCCCCGCTCGATCGCTGTTCTGCGCCGAGTTTGACAGGGTCACGATGTAGCTGTCGAGCGCCGTTTTGCTCGGTAACTTCTCAGCGTCTGGATCCATCGGCATAACACACAAAAAGACCTTTGACCCCAAGACACCTGTATAGTAGACTAGATGGCCAGTATAGACAACTAGAAATATGGAAATGAAATCAATCCCCGGTTGCAGCATCGAGGCATTGATCGCCGCTCGCGTCCAGAAAGACAGCCCCATCCCTGTTTACCTGCA